>CALXAW010000019.1 GCA_944386375.1 uncultured Clostridia bacterium | reverse complement strand
TAACAGGATATACAGGAACTGCTACAGCACTTACAATTCCAAGTACAATAGACGGAAAAAAAGTAACATCAATAGGAGATTATGCACTTAGGTCAAACAAAATAATTACATCATTAACAGTACCTAATACTGTAACAAAAATAGGAATATATTCAGTTGCAAACTGTACATTGCTAGAAACTGTAACATTGGCAGACTCTGTAGAAAGTATAGGAAATTGGAGCTTTGCAAATAATCCAAAATTGTCAAAAATAGACCTAGGAAATAACCTAAAAATAATAGGTGCATATGCATTTGAAAAAGACACAAACCTAACAAATATAAATATTCCAAACACAGTAGAAGAAATACAAACATATGCATTTACTAAATCAGGAATAACATCAATAGTGCTTCCTAAAAATTTAGCAACACTAGGAGCATCTGTATTTTCAGATTGTAATAATTTGCAAAATATATCAATAGCAAGTGGAAACACAAATTTTACTATAATAGATAATGTAATATATAATAAAGATCAAACAGTATTAGTGTATTACTTTCCACTAAAAAGGGAAACATCATATACAATGCCAAATACTGTAAGAGAATTACCAGATGAAGTATTTGCAAATGTAACAAATTTAAAAAATATAACATTATCATCAAGTTTAGAGAAAATAGGAAGATATACATTTAGAAATTCTGGAATAACATCAATAGAATTCCCTGAAACAGTTTCAGAAGTTGGCAGAGGGGCTTTTATGGAGTGTGCAAGCCTAGAAAGTGTAACATTAAGAGGGACATTTAAAGGAATATCTTATTGGATGTTCCAAGACTGTACATCTTTATCAGAAGTAATATTTGATGCTTGCAATGATTTATATTCTTTTTCAAATAATGCATTCGAAAATTGCGACAGTTTAGTAAGTATAACACTACCTGAAACAACCACTATAGTTGGAGCATATTGCTTTGCAGAATGTGATAATTTAACAACAGTAGTTTTTAATGAAAATATTGAACTAATTGAAGCAGGTTGGAATGACGATTCACCAAAACTTACAAATTTTAAAATACCAGAGGGCTTAACACTTTTAGAAAATGGTGATTATTCAAAAGTAGTAACAATAACAATAGATTACCCTACAAATGTATATAGCTATGGAGAGGCATGGGAAGTATTAGACTTACTTAACCAATACAGAAAAGAACAAGGACTAAACGAATTGACCATGGATACACAATTACTAGAAGATGCAATGCTTAGAGCACAAGAAATTAGTGTGCTTATGGAGCATACTAGACCAAATGGATTAGATTGTTTTACAGCAATAACTGAAGATGCAGTCTATGTTGCAGAAAATATTGCAGGAGGACAATCAACACCAGAAGCAGTAATTGAAAGGTGGAAAACATCATCTGGGCATAATGCAAATATGATAAGTTCTAGATACAATTCAGTAGGTATAGGGTGTTATATAACAAATAGTACACATTATTGGGTACAAATATTTAGCTCAAATGAAGGAAAAGAGCCAGCTCGTTCGAATGAGCAAATACATAAAACAGTAACACAACAAGTAGCATATGGACTATTTAATGATATAGGTGTAACAGAATATTATAACGAAAATACAGGAAAAGATATATATGTAGTAGATACAGAAGAAACGATAGAAGTAAAAAAAGGGGATGTATTAACCCCATATACAGCATGGATAGGAAACATGGGATGGACTGGAAGATTAAGTTTTTTTGCAACAACAGATGCAACATGGAAAAGCTCAAATGAAAATGTGCTAAAAGTAAGTAATGATGGTACAATTACCTTTGTAGGTACAGGAACAGCACAAGTTATAATGACACTAGGAAATGTTACAAGAACATATACATTTAGAGCAGATACAGAAATAACAGGAATTAGTTTAGACAAAACAAATATAACATTAGAAGAAGGCAAAACACAAAAATTAACAGCAAAAATAACTCCAAGTGATGCAACACAGGACAAAAAAATAACATGGACTAGTGGGAATACAAGTGTTGCCACAGTAGATGAAGACGGAGTAGTAACAGCAAAACGAGCAGGAACAGTAACAATTACAGCAACAACAACAAATGGACTATCAGCAACATGTCGTGTATCTGTAATAGAACCTAAACCACAAGAAATACCAATAACAGGTGTGAGCTTAAATAAAACAAATATAACACTAGAAAAAGGAAAAACAGAAAATTTAAAAGCAACAGTATCTCCAAGTAATACAACCCAAGACAAAACAGTAACATGGTCTAGCGAAAATACAAAAATAGCAACAGTAAAAGATGGAGTAGTAACAGCAGTAGCAGAAGGAACAACTAAAATTACAGTAACAACAGTAAATGGAAAAACAGCAACATGTAAAGTAACAGTAACAGAGCCACAAACAGAGCCTGAGCCTGAACCTGAACCTGAACCAAGTACAGAACCAGGAGTAACATACTTAGGTCATGTACAAGAATTAGGTTGGGAGACAGAATGGTTAAAAGATGGAGAGACAAGTGGAGTAGAGAACCAGGGCTTAAAAGTAGAGGCATTTTATATAAAATTAACAAATGCAAGTGCAAATGCTCATATACAATATAGAACCCATGTGCAAGACCTAGGCTGGGAAGAAGACTGGGCACAAGATGGAGCTAAAACTGGAACAACAGGCAAAAATAAAAAAGTAGAAGCAATTCAAATTAAGCTAAAGGGCTTAGACGGATATAGTGTAGAATATAGGTCATATGTAACAGGTCAAGGCTGGTTAGATTGGGTATCAGATGGAGTAATATCAGGAACAACAGGTCAAAACTTAAAATTAGAAGCGGTACAAATAAGAATAGTAAAAACAGACGAAAAAGTACCAGTAAGACCAGGAGTAACATATAGAGGACATGTACAAGACATAGGATGGCAAGACTATGTAACAAGCGGAAAAACAAGCGGAGTAGAAGGAAAGGGCTTAAAAGTAGAAGCATTTAATATAAGGTTAACAAATGTAGACGAAAATGCTCACATAAAATATGAAACACATGTACAAGATTTAGGCTGGGAAAGTGAAAAAGGTCAAGGAATAAAAGCAGATGGAGCTCAAACAGGAACAACAGGAAAGAATAAAAAGGTAGAAGCAATAAGAATATGGCTAGAAGGGCTAGAAGGATATAGTGTAGAATATAGAGCATATGTAGCAGGTCAAGGTTGGCAGCAATGGGTAAGAGACGGAGAAGATGCTGGAACAACAGGCAAGAACTTAAAACTAGAAGCAGTGCAAATACGAATAGTACCAAAAAGCCAAAGTGCAAGCAAACCAGGAGTAATATATAAAGGACATATACAAGAGCTAGGCTGGGAAGAAGAATGGACACAAGAAGGAGAGACAAGTGGACTAGTAGGAGAAGGCTTAAAAGTAGAAGCATTTAATATAAAATTAACAAATACAAATTCAAATGCACATATCAAATATGAAACTCATGTACAAGATTATGGATGGGAAAGAGATTGGAAAGAAGAACTACCACAAGACGGAAAAGAAACAGGAACAACAGGAAAGAATAAAAAGGTAGAAGCAATACGAATATGGCTAGAAGGATTAGAAGGATACAGTGTAGAATATAGGTCATATGTAACAGGTCAAGGTTGGTTAGATTGGGTATCAGATGGAGTAATATCAGGAACAACAGGCCAAAACTTAAAATTAGAGGCAGTACAAATACGAATAGTAAAAAGTGAAGAAAAAGTGCCAATAATACCAGGAGTAACATATAGAGGTCATGTACAAGATATAGGCTGGCAAGAATATGTAAAAGATGGAGCAACAAGCGGAGTAGAAGGAAAGGGCTTAAAAGTAGAGGCATTTAATATAAGGTTAACAAATGTGGACGAAAATGCTCATATAAAATACGAAACACATGTGCAAGACTTAGGATGGGAAAGTGAAAAAGGACAAGGAATAAAAGCAGATGGAGCCCAAACAGGAACAACAGGAAAGAATAAAAAGGTAGAGGCAATACGAATATGGTTAGAAGGGATAGAAGGATATAGCGTAGAATATAGAGCATATGTAGCAGGTCAAGGCTGGCAACAATGGGTAAGAGACGGAGAAGATGCAGGAACAACAGGCAAGAACTTAAAACTAGAAGCAATACAAATACGTATAGTAAAAAAATAATAATAGCAAAGTTATCAGTAGGACATAGGTTTTGATAGTTTTATAAAAATTTGTCAAAATCTATGTTCTTTTATGACTGACTAGTAACTTAGGGTGATTTTGTGTTTGGGTAAATTGCCAAAAAATTCTTGACATTGTATAGTATAAAATATATAATTGTTTGAGAAAAGGAGGGTGGCCAATGGCTCCTAAAACAAAGAAAATAATTATAATATTAATACCAATAATTATAGTGTTAATAATAGGAATTGTTCTTGCAATTTTATATTTTACAACAGATTTTTTAAAGTCTAATCAAACATTATTTTTAAAATATGCAGCTCAAAATGTAGAGGCATTTTCAACCGTAATAGATAACACAGATGAAAAAGAATTTCAAGAAATTTTAAATCAAAACAAATATATTACAAATTCTGAATTGACTGCAAAATATACACAAAATGCAAACACAAGTAGTGAAGATACAAGCAACGATATAAATAAATTAAAATTAGCAATAACAGGGCAAGCAGACCGCTTAGGTAATTACAATTACAAAAACATAGATTTAACATATGATAATAATAGTCTTTTTAAAACAGAATATGTGCAAGATGGAAATATATATGGAATACGTTTAACAGATATATTTAATCAGTTTACAAGTGTAGAAAACAACAATTTAAAAGATTTTGCAAAAAAATTGGGAGTAACAGAAGAGCAAATAAATAAAATACCAAACACAATAGAAGAAATAAATATAGAAGAATTATTTAGTTTTACAAAAGACGAAATAGAGCAATTACAAGATAAGTATTCTAATTTAATAATAAATTCTATACCAGAAGAAAAATATAGTAAACAGAGTAATGCAGTAATTACAATTGGTGAAACCAGTGTAAATGCTAATGCATATACATTAACTTTAACAAAAGAAGAATTAAATAACTTTTTTGTTAATATGTTAGAACAAATAAGGGATGACCAAATAGTATTAAATAAAATTACAAAAATAAATGATACATTAAACTTTACAGGAGAAACTCCTTTACAAGAAGAATTTAAAATAAAAATAAATGAATTAGTAACAGACATTCAAAATAATAATATAGGAACAAATGAAATAAAATTTACAGTATATCAAACAAATGGCTCAACAATTAGAACAACAATGGAAAGCCAAGATACAAATACAACAGTAGACTTACAAAATACAGATACACAAGTAGGAATTAATATTACAAATACAACAGCAGGAGATGTAGAAAATAATACAACAATAGCAATACAAAAAACCTTAGGCAATGCAAAAGCCGAGCTATCAATAAAAGCAGAATATACAGAAGGAGAAAAAACTTCTAATATAGAACTTCATAGAAATAAAGCAGTAGAAAATTCTAATATAACAGTAGATACAGGGTTAGTAATTAATGATGGAAATGACAATAATTTAAATATAAGCTTTTTAGAAAATTTAAATCTAGTTTCAGAGTTTAACAGAAATGTTGTATTTGATGACGAAAATAATATAATACTAAATAATTATGAGGCAGAAGAAATACAGCAAGTAATAAATCAAATAAATGAACAGATAAATCAAAAAGTAACAGAAAATCAACAAATAATTGATAATGTATCTAAAATAGGAAATCCAGATACTGTCCAGCCACCGGTAGAAATTGAAGAAACAGAATTTTCAGAAGTAGAAAAAAATAGATTTAATTCTAAATTTGAATTTTACACAGGAGAAGAAGTTGATGGCGAAAAAATAGGCGAGCTTGTAAATACAGCCAAAACAGACTTGGCAGGAGCACAGGTGTCATATAGCGAAGATGAAACAAGTACATCTGCAAATAGTAAAAAATTGCAAAGTATACGTTTAGAAATAAAAAGAGGTCAAGTAAATAATGAATTAGCAGATAGTGTACTAGATTTAGTAGAAAAAAATAAAAAATACACAGTATCTGTTCAGTATGACGATAATAATGTAGTGCAATATATAACACTTACAATAAATGAATAAGAAAGGATGAATTATAATGAGTAAAAAATTAGTTTTTGGACATAAAAGTCCAGACACAGACACAATTTGTTCTGCAATTGTAATGGCAGAAATGCAAAAAGCAAAAGGAGAAGATGTAGAGGCAGTACGTTTAGGCGAGCTAAATAAAGAAACAAAATATGCATTAGAATATTTAAAAGTAGAAACACCAAGATTATTAGAAAAAGTAGAAGAAGGTCAAGAAGTAATATTGGTAGATCATAACGAGTTTCAACAAAGTGTAGATGGAATAGAGGCAGCAAAAATAATAACAGTTGTAGACCATCACAGAATAAATAACTTTGCAACAGCAGAGCCACTTTATTATCATGCAGAGCCATTAGGCTGTACAGCAACAATATTATATAAATTATGCCAAATAGAAAATATAGAGGTAACACCTAAAATGGCTGGTTTGATGGTAAGTGCAATAGTTTCTGATACTTTATTGTTTAAATCACCAACATGTACAAATACAGATAAAGAGGTAGCAACTAAACTTGCCGAAATAGCAGGATTAAATATAGAAGAATATGGATTAAATATGTTAAAAGCAGGAACAGACTTAGACGACTTTACAGCAGAAGAATTAATATCTTTAGATGCAAAAGAAGTTAGCAAAAACGATGTGAAAGTAGTAATTGCACAAGTAAATACAGTAAGCATAGAAGATGTATTTAAAAGACAAAAAGAGTTAGAAGAAGCAATAAATACAAAAATAGAAAAAGATAATATACAATTATTTGTATTAGCAGTAACAGATATATTAAACAGCAATTCTGAGCTACTTGTACTAGGAAATAGAAGTGACGTGGTAGAAAAACAAGGAAAACTTGAAAACAACAGATTATTTATGCCAGGAGTAGTTTCTAGAAAAAAACAAATACTACCAATGATTGACAAAAACTTAGATTAAGTAGATAATCTTTCTGTGAAAACCACAAGGAGGTAGAACAATAATATATATGAAAAAAATAGTAACAATTTTATTAACATATATACTAATAATGGTATTAGCTGGAACAGTAAATGCTGCAACAGGAACAGTAAATACAGAAACAGCTAGAATGAGAAGTGAGGCTTCTGCAGAAGCTTCTATAGTAGACCTAATTTCTTTAAATGAGCAAGTAGAAGTGCTAGAAGAAGAAGGAGAATGGTACAAGGTACAGTATAATGGTAATACAGGTTATGTAAGTAAAGAGCTAATAAATGTAGATGGAGAAGTTGCACAAGGTGATGCAAATACTACACAAACAAATGAAACACCAGCAGAAAATACTGTAGAAGAGCCAGCAACAACACCAGAAACAACAGCAGATGAGCAAGCAAATTCAACACCAGCAGAAGAAGCACAAACAGCTCCACAAGAGCAACAAACAACAATAGCAGAGCAATTTGTTGGTAATTTACAATCTGTAGTAACAGTAAAAATATTGCCAAGTATAAATTCAACAAATATAGCAGATATACCAGCTGGAGCACAAATAACTGTAGTAGAAATTTTAAATAATTGGTGTTACATAGAAACAGCAGACCAACAAGGCTGGGTAAGATTAAGCATTCTTCAAGCAGCTGTTAATACAGCACAGCCGGCGACTACAACAGAAGAACCAGCACCAGCAGAAGAAACACCAGAAGAGCCAGCACAAGAGCAAACAGTTGGATATGTAAATGTAACATCTGTAAATGTAAGAGCAGAGGCAAATACTACATCAGAAGTTATAGATAGTTTAAGTATAAATACAGAAGTTACAATTTTAGGCGAAGAAAGTGATTGGTATAATGTACAAGTAAATGGAAAAACAGGTTATATAGCAACACAATATATATCAAACGAAAAGGTACCAGAAACAACATCTAGAGCATCAGATACTGCAAGAAAAATACAAGAAGAAAAACAAGTGCTACAAGCAAGTGCAGAGGCATCTACACCAGCACCTGCACCAAGTGCAAAAGGAGCAGAAGTAGTAGCATATGCTAAACAATTTTTAGGCTATAAATATGTTTCTGGTGGTTCAAGCCCAAGCACAGGTTTTGACTGCTCTGGTTTTACTTCATATGTATATAAGCATTTTGGGGTAAGTTTAAGTAGGTCAACATCTGGTCAAAAAAATAATGGAACTAGTGTTGGTAAAGCAAACTTACAATTAGGAGATTTAGTAATATTTAATAATAGTTCAAACACAGCAGTAGGGCATGTAGGAATATATGTAGGTGGCAATCAATTTATACATGCTGCAAATGCACAAAAAGGAGTAATTATAACATCACTTTCAGATAGTTATTATAAAGCAAGATATGTAGATGGAAGAAGAGTTTTATAAGGAGGATACACTATTAAAAGACCACTAGTAGTTATAACTTTAGGATATATAATAGGTATAATATGGGGGCTATATTGTAAAATCAGTATAGCCCTGTTGTATACAATATTAGTTTTAATTTATTTTATATTCAAATTATTTTATAAATCACATACAAAATTCAAATTGTTTTCACCCAAAAGGTATTTTAGGTATATTAAATTAATATTAAAATTTAATGTCATAACAACAATAATTATATCTTCATTTATTTCAAATATAATAATACTTAATTTAAATAGTAAATATGATAATTTATATTCTAATTTAAAAAATAATATCCAAATAGAAGCAATAGTAGTTAGTAATAAAACAGAAAAAGAATATGCAGATGTGTATAAAATAAAAGTAAATAATGTAAATGCAAATACCAAATATGAAAATACCTATTTATATTTAAAAGTTAATAAAAAATTAAATACAAAAATTGAATATGGAGATAAAATAATTATAACAGGAAAGTTTCAAGAGCCAACAGGGCAAAGAAACTATAAGGGTTTTAATTATAAAGAATATTTAAAAACTTTAAAAATATATGGAACAGTAAAGGCAAGCAAAATAGAGGTTGTAGAAAAAGATTGTGCAAATATAATATTAAGTTATTCTAATAAAGCCTTTTTACAAATAAAGCGAAATATAGAAAAAGTCTTTCCAGAAAAAGAATGTAATTTGTTTTTAGGAATAATGCTTGGCTATACAGATAACATAGAAGAAGATATTGTACAATCATTTCAAGATAGCAATATAGCACATATTTTAGCAGTTTCTGGTATGCATATTACATATATAATAATTGGCTTAATGTTTGTATTAAAAAATAAAATAGGAAAAAGAAAAACAAGATATATAATAATAATAGCATTAATAATATTTATGTGTATTACTGGTTTTGCACCATCAATTGTTAGAGCAACAATAATGGGAATAATATTAGTTGGTGCAGATTTATTGTATAGAAAAAATGATATTTGGACAAGTATTGCAATATCACTATTAATACTTTTAATATATAATCTATTTTTATTAACAAGTGTAAGTGTATTGCTTTCGTATGGAGGAACAATTGGAATAATAGTATTTAATAAAAATATATATTATTTATTCGAAAAACTAAAAAAACCCAAAAAAAGATATGTACGTAAGAAAAATAAACTAATTACATATATAGTAAATATTTTAAAAGATGCTGTAGTAATTACAATTTCTGCCCAAATTGCAATAATTCCTATAATGATAGTATGTTTTAATACAAGTGGTATAGCTTTTTTAATAACAAATGTAGCAATAAGTTTTATAATAGGTCCAATAACATTTTTAGGTTTTATAGCAATTATAATTTCTTTTATTTCATTAACATTACTAAAATTTATTTCGTATATATTAAATCCACTTTTTAATTTATTAATTATAATATCAAATATAGGAAATAGTGTACCATTTAGCAAAATATATGTAGCAACACCAACTACAATAGAAATAATATTATATTATTTTATTATTATAATATTAAACTATATATGCACAGTATATGCAAAAAAATATCCAACAAGTTTAGATGTACGAGTAAAAAATATTATAGGTGTGTGTAAATACAAATATAGGCAAAATAAAAAGAAGTTTATTTCAATTATTTTAATTCTAATATTTTGTATACAAATAATACAGGTTGTTCCGCAAGATTTAAAAATTTATTTTATAGATGTAGGTCAAGGTGATTCTACTTTAGTAATAACACCAAATAGAAAAAGTATTTTAATAGATGGTGGAGGTAGCTTAGATAATAGCTATGATGTGGGGAAAAACACATTGCTTCCATATTTATTAGATAGAAAAATAACAAAAATAGATTATATGTTTGTTAGTCATTTTGACAGTGACCATATAGGTGGTCTGCTTACTATTTTAGAAGAAATACCAGTTGATAAGGTATTTATAGCAAAACAAATAGAAGATTCACAAAACTTACAAGAGTTTATGAAAATAACAAAAGAAAAGCAAATTGCAGTAAACACAGTAAAAGCAGGGGATAAAATAACATTTGAAAAACACATATATATGGATGTACTGTTTCCAACAAATGAGCAGATAACAGAAAATGCATTAAATAATAATGCAATAGTATGTAAATTAATATATAAAAATTTTAGCATGCTTTTTACAGGAGATATAGAAAAAACAGCAGAAGCGGCAATAGTAAAGTTATATGCCAAAACAGATAAATTAAAATCTACAGTTTTAAAAGTAGCACATCATGGTTCTAAAACATCAACAAATGACGAAATTTTAAAGCTAATATCACCTAAAATAGCTGTAATACGGAGTAGGAGAAAATAATTTATATGGGCATCCATCACCAGAAATAATACAAAAACTAGAACAAAACAATATAAAAATATATCGCACAGACCAAAATGGAGAAATAACAATAACAATAAATAAAAAGCAACTAAAAATAAAGACTTGTATAAAAAAGGCAGAATTGTAAATACTATAAATAGTTATTTATAGTATTTATGGAGGTAGAGTGTGAATAAAACAGTAATTGCAATTTTAGTAACAATTACAGTAATTGCTGGAATTGTTGCAGCTATATTTTTAATAAGTGGAGAAAGTAATAGTAAAGAGCAAGCAGAGCCAGAACAGATAGAAATGGCAGAAAAAGTTACAGACGAATGTACAGAAGAATATGAATATATGGAGCAAGAAACAGAGCAGGCTGCTTCAGAAGAAGAAAAGTTAAGCCCTAATGCAGTACTAACATTCGAAAAATATTATACAGATTGTCAGCATACAATAAATCGTTATGAAGAAGTACCAGAAGAATTGGTAAATGCAACAAAAGAAGAATTACAAGCAAAGTATAATACATGGCAAATAAAAGAATTTTTACCAGAAAAGGTAGTTTTATACCAAGAAATAGAAGGCAGTTGTGGAGAACATTATATGCTAAGAGATGTAAATGGAACTATAAATATATATGAATTAGGCCAAAATGGGGAAGAAACATTACTTGAAGAAACAGATATAGCAACAGAATATTTAACAGAAACAGATATGATAGATATTCAAAATGGATTAATTGTATATGGTAAAGAAAATTTAAATATGCTGTTAGAAGATTTTGAGTAAGAACAAATTTCTAAAAGAAATTTGTGTGCAACCGTTGGAGCGTAGCGACTTTTATACAATAGAAAAGGATAACTTTCCTATTGTATAAAAAAAGAAGAAGTTTAGACCTTCTTCTTTTTTTCGCGTTTTTCTACAGTTACATCTTTACTTAAATCTTCTTTATTTATAAATCCCTTTGAGTATAAAGTTTTAATATACATAATAAGAGAAAATATAGTTGTAACTAATGCTAGGTAATATAAGTACATATCAAAGTTTGCAAAAGAGTTAGTTACATTAAATTCTGCAATTAGTAATGAGCTTACAATAGCTATATAGAATAACACAGTTGCAAGTTTTCCATACCATTTACTATATACAACCACATCTTTTCCATAAAGGAATGATGCACCACAAACCATAATAAACTCTTTTAGTACAACAATAACCAAAATCCAAATAGGAATAATGTTTTGAAGTACCAATATAGCAAGCATAGAAACCTGTGTTAGCTTATCGGCTAAAGGATCCATAAGCTTTCCAAAGTTAGATATTAAATTAAATTTTCTAGCAATAAACCCATCTGCAATATCTGTAATGCCTGATATTGTAAATAAAATAAAAGCTACAAGATAATCTCCATTAATTACAGAAAATATTATAATTGGTATCATTAAAAATCTAATTATTGTCAATATATTAGGTATAAATTTCAACATAAATTCCTCCGCTAAATTACTTCAAAGTTTAATTTATCATTTTTTACATCAATTTTTACACTTTGACCATCTAAAAGTTCACCTTTTAAAATCATTTCAGAAATCTCGTCTTCAATATATCTTTGTATAGCTCTTCTTAATGGGCGAGCACCAAATTTTATATTAGTACCTTTTTCTAAAATGAATTTTTTAGCATTTTTAGAAACGGTCATATCTATGTTTTTATCTGATAATACTTTTAATGTGTCATTTAACATTAAATCTACAATTTCGACTAATTGATTTTGTGTTAGTGGGTCAAACACAACAATCTCGTCAATTCTGTTTAAAAATTCTGGTCTAAAATAATCTTTTAGATTATCTTCGATTTTAGACTTATCTACAGTTTGACCACCAAAGCCTATAGAATTATTATTTAAGTTAGAACCAGCATTTGATGTCATAATAATAATAGTATTTTCAAAACTTACAGTATTACCTTGTGCATCTGTTAATTTACTATCATCTAATACTTGTAGTAAAATATTAAATACATCTGGATGAGCCTTTTCTATTTCGTCTAATAAAATAATTGAATAAGGTCTCCTTTTAACTTTGTCTGTAAGCTGACCTGCATCATCATAACCAATATAGCCAGGAGGTGCACCAATTAATTTTGCTGTAGAATGACTTTCCATATATTCTGACATATCTATTCTTATAATAGAATCTTCAGAGCCAAACATCTCGTATGCTAAACTTTTTGCAAGTTCTGTTTTACCAACACCAGTTGGTCCTACAAAAATAAATGAAGGTGGTCTTTTTGTGCTTTTTAATCCTGCACGATTTCTTCTAACAGCTCTTGCAACACTATTTACAGCTTCTTCTTGGCCAACAATTCTTTTATGCAAATTTGCTTCTAAGTTTAATAATTTTTGTGTTTCTGCTTCTGTTATTTTTGTAACCGGAATTTTGGTCCAATGTTCAATAACTTTCGCTATGTCTTGAATAGTTAAACTTTTTAATTTCATTGTAGAATTTATTTTATCTATTTGTTCTATTAGCCTACATTCACGTGTTTTTAAATCTGCAGCTTTTTGGTAATCTTCTGTAGAATCTGCATTTGCGGCATTTTCTTTTTCATCTTGAACAGTTTTTAGCTCTTGTTTTAGCATCTCTAATTTATATAAATCTTTATTTTCTAAATTGATTCTAGAACAAGCTTCGTCTAAAATATCTATTGCCTTATCTGGTAAAAATCTATCATGAATATATTTTTCAGACATTATAACGGTTTGCCTTATTACATCATTAGATATTTTTACTTTATGAAAATCTTCATAATATTTTTTTATACCTGTTAAAATATTAATAGAATCATCTACACTTGGTTCTTCTACTAATACTTGTTGGAATCTACGTTCTAGGGCAAAGTCCTTTTCAATATATTTTCTGTATTCTTTTAAAGTAGTTGTACCTATTAATTGAATTTCGCCATTAGAAAGAGCAGGTTTTAAAATATTGGCAGCATTCATAGAATGTTCTCCATCACCAGCACCAATAATATTATGAATTTCGTCAATAACTAAAATAATATTGCCAAATTGCTTGCATTCGTCAATAATGCCTTTCATTCTAGCTTCAAACTGACCTCTAAATTGAGTGCCAGCAATTACAGCAGTCATATCTAATAAATAAACCTCTTTGTCTAAAAGTTTAGCTGGTACTTTTTTATTTGCAATTTTAATAGCTAGCCCTTGGGCAATTGCAGTTTTACCAACACCAGGCTCACCAATTAGGCAAGGGTTATTTTTAGAACGTCTATTTAAAATTTGGACAACTCTTTGTATTTCTTTATCTCTACCTATAACAATGTCTAATTCATTATTTTTAGCTTTAACTGTTAGGTTAGTACCATATGCGTCTAAAAACTTTTTCTTTTTAGGCTTTGGAGCTTTTTTTGTATCAACTTTTACTTTTTTTCTTTCAAAATTATCTTGTGGTTCTTCGTTTTGCTTAGAATTTGGGTTACCAAACATATTTGAAAATATTGAGCCAATAGGAATTGCAGCACCAAATATTTGTGGCCCTTCTTCAAATTCGTCATCATCATCGTCGTTATTATTTTTTTTGTAGTTTTTATTCATAGACTCATCTAAGGCATTTACATCTAAATGCTCTGCTAAATCTTGAAAAAGTCCTTCAAATTGTTTAGTCATATTTTCTAAGCTTTCTGTGTTGTGCTTACCTAAAATTTTATTTTGTAAAGAAAGTGTTTCCATTGGGTCAATACCTTTCTTTTTAGCACAATCATAACAAAGACCCTCTAATGTGGTCTTACCATTTTCAACTTTGTCAATAAAAAGTATAGCGGTGTTTTTATTGCAAACTGAACATAACATTCTTTTAATTCCTCATTTCTTTAAATAATATAATATATAATACATTAAAATATTGAAATAGTCAATAAAAATGACTAATAAACATTGTGAATTTTAAGTAAATAAATGGTATAGTAAACTTGAAATAGAAAAAATAAAATGTTATAATAAATTTAGTTTTTCACAAAGGAGAATTAGGATGAATGTAGAAATTATAGAAGACAAAAAAAGCAAGAGAATAAGAATTATAATTTATTCTATACTATTAATAATATGCGTTGTAGCAGTAGGAATTGCAATATATCAATTCTTTGCAGACGAAAAACTAGGTGTAATAGTAGGAATTACTAATTCAGAAACAAACACAGAAGAATACGAAAAAATAAAAGCAGAATTTGACACTATATTTGGTAATAACTTAAATGGTACAGTATCTGAACAAGTGCATATAAATAAACAAGAACAAGATAAAGATATAGTATATACACATTATCAAAAAGAGGAAAATGTTGCAAATGATTATAATATAAATGTAAATATACCATATATAAATATAGATAGTGATATCATAAAAAAATACAATAAAGAAATTTCGGACAATTTTGAGGCAAAGGCAATAAACACACTAAACTCAACAGATAAAAACACAATATATACTGTAGAATATGAAGCAACAATAGAAAATAATATATTATCACTTATAATACATTCAAACTTAAAAGAAGGAAATAGTGCACAACGTGTGCTTGTACAAACATATAATTACGACTTAGTAAATAATAAAGAAATAACATTACAAGAAATGCTACAATTAAAACAAATAGACAAAGCAGAAGCACAAACCAAAATACGCTCAAGTATACAAACAGAACAACAAAAAGCAGAAGAATTAATAAAAGTAGGATATCAAGTATATCAAAGAGATTATACATCAGACATATATAGTATAGAAAAATCAACAGAGTTTTTTGTATATAATAATTATTTATATATAGTATATGCCTATGGAAACCAAACAAATACAACAACACTAGACTTAGTAGTGTTTTAAGATAATGCTAGAGCAAAGCGACTTTTATACAATAGGAAAGTATTGCTTTCCTATTGTATAAAAGAGGAAAGAAGCCATTTTTTGATGGCTTCTTTTTGAAAAATAAAAGGGGATGTTTTTAATTTCAGTATCACTACTGACTATATATAATATAACAACTATCTTTGTCCATTGTGTGAACT
>CALXAW010000018.1 GCA_944386375.1 uncultured Clostridia bacterium | reverse complement strand
TAAACTTTTTCGTTGGCTTTCCGTAAATTTGTTCAAGCGCCAATTTTACGAAGTAAAATTGTGTGCAACGTTGGAGCAAAGCGACTTTTATACAATAGGAAAGTATGACTTTCCTATTGTATAAATTAAGCAGGCATTGCCTGCTTTTAAATAGTATATTTCTTTCTATATAAGTACTTTATCAGTATTAATAGACTATTTAATCTTCCTTACAGCTTTTCCATTTTTATTTTAAAACCATAAATAATGTTATTAACATTAAAGGTATAATTACTGGAACAAATAAAACTAGGATACAAAAAACAAGTAAAACTATTGCTAAAATTAAAGAAAAATATACTAGAAACATTTCTATATTATGATTTTTTTTTATTTTAATAAGATCTTTTTCATTTTGTTCTTCCCACTTGTCCAATATGTTCCCCCCCATTTATTTTATATAATTAATATTACTATTTTCTTTCAAATACGATATATAAATTTCATATGTTTCTTGTAATAAATTGTAATTTAATGTTTCTTGTACTTCTTGCATCTTTTTATTAAAATTATCATCCTCTAATTTTATTTCTCCCTTTACAATGCTCCTAATTATTTTTTCACGCATTTTTTCAGCAATCCTATTTTCTGTTTGTTTTTCTATAGCATATTGCAAGAATTCTTCCTCAGTCATTCCGATTTCTTGTGCTATTTGTCTATCTGTTTCACTCATTGCATTTGTATATGTTTCTTTTATTAATTTTTTTTCTGTTTCATCTATATCTACATTATTTTTTTTAGCTTCTTGTAGCAAAATTTCTTGATTTATAATCTCATCTTTTACTCCTTCATAATCAATTGCTAAATCAGTATCTTCATATTTTTGCTTTATATTTTGATTAATTAATAATCTATAATTAACATCTAGTTGTCGTATTTCTTTATCATTTACTACTACTACTATATCTTCTTTGTCTCCATTTCTTAATGTTTTACTTGGAGTTTCAATAAGATTCACTTTATCTATTGAAGTAGTTTCTCTATCATTTTTAATCAATAAGAAACTTAATATCATTATAACAGCAAAGCATAATGTTATAATTCCTATTTTTATTTTGTTTTTCAATAAAACAGCTCCTTTCATATTTTTTAATAAGTTAAGGTAATTTTAGCACCACTATCAACATTTTGTCCTTCTGTCCAAACAACATTCATCCCTATAACGTCATAATTAGTATAATTTCTTGCCATTCCTCTTATATTCATTTGCCATAGTGGGCATGATGCTGCTACAAACAATGTGTCAGATAACCCTTCTTCTATAACTCTATTTACTAATTCCAATATAGCAAAATTTTCATCTTCTTCTCTCCAGTCATAATAATCTTCAATATGATATTCCAAATTCATTGTATATGATGTTCCGTTTTTAGTTACTGCTGCTTCAGTAAATATTCTATATCCTCCCAAAGCTAACTCCCAATTAATAGAATCATCATTTTCTTTCGATAATTCTATCATTCTTTCCTGCACACTAACAAAATTAACTGTTTTGCTTTCATCTAGTGCATATTTTTCTGCAGCATTAATCGCCTTTCCTACTTCCAACTGCATTCTATTAAAAGCTTTATCTGAATCAGCAATCAAGTAATATCCAATTAATTCTCTCCTTACGTGTCCGCTTTTATATGGTTCTACTTCATATGGTATCTCTTCTCCATAAACATTCCCAGCTTCTCCTTTTGTCAAATAGTATAACAAATTTTCACCTGCTTCTACTAATTTACCATCTGTATTATACGCACAAATTACAGCAACATCGTGGACTATCCCTTTTATATATAACAAACTCTCATCTTCATATATATGTTCTAACAAATTTTCTGCATATATGTTGTTTCCTGCCTCTGCTTCACTTAATACCATTTTTGAGTATTCTTCGTCATACATAGGAATATTATTGCTATTCATATTTGAAGAATATTTAGTAATCTCGCCGTTATATGAACCATAAATTTCACTATTGTCTATTATTTTTGAAAGATACTTTGTGTCCACATATCCTTCTGTTCCATCATTTAATCTTATCTTGTCCCAAACGCATCCATCACTATATCCTACGAATCCCTTTATTCTCCTTACTACATCTCCCTTATTTAGTGTAGCCAAAATAGTTGAATCTATATTTGTTTCACTCATAACATTCAATTCTTCTATGCCTTCCACTCGTACATTTTCATTAAAATCAATACCCCCTTCTATAAATAGATTATATCTTTTAGTTTTAGCATCTTTTTTTTCAAAGTATAAACCAGAGAAGTCATATATATCTTGATTAGAAGCAATAAATATATAGTTCTCATCTGTTTTTGATACTTTACTTGACCTTGAATATCCGTCAGCTGTATCATACTTCAAAGTTCCATCCGCTAATACAGTAATCTTAAAATATCCGTCATTAAAAGTTAATGCATAACCAGACGGTACTTGTCCGCTTATATCTCCATAAGCGACTTCAAACTTGGACTTAGAATAATAAATTTCTATATCATCTTCATTCTTTTTTACAGCATAATATGGATAGTCTTCTATATTAACACCTTGTTCAATGGGTGAACAATATACATTATATGTTTTTTCATTATCTTCAAACATAATGTATTCATAATTACTAGTTTTTGAAATCATTTGTGAAAATACATAGCCTTCTGTTCCATTATTCAATCTTATTTTATCCCAATTATGTCCATTTGTTTCATTAACATTTTCTTTTACTCTTAATACTACTTCTCCACTTTTTAGTGTTACTATTTCGTCATAATTTACTGCTGCTCCATCATATACTACAGTATCATTAGTAACTCTCACCACTTCATCAAAATTTCCTGATAGTTCCTTTGAGCTATCATATGTATAACCATGATTTCTTGCAAAATATAAGCCAGAGAAATCATATATATTTTGATTAGAAACGATGAACATATAATTTTCATCTGTTTTTGATACTTCACTTGACCTTGAATATCCATCAGCCGTATCATACTTCAAAGTTCCATCCTTTAATACAGTAATTTTAAAATATCCGTCATTAAAAGTTAATGCATAACCAGACGGTACTTGTCCGCTTATATCTCCATAAGCAACTTCGAATCTGGTTTTAGAATAATAAAGTTCTATATTATCTTCATTCTTTTTTACAGCATAATATGGATAATTATTTACATCAATTCCTTGTTCATTAGGTGAAAAATATATTCCATATTGCTTATCATTATATTGAAAACTCACATCACTATAATTATTTTCAATTGCTAAATTCTGTGAAAACACGTATCCTTCTATTCCATTACTTAACATTATTTTATCCCAATGGTAACCATTTATTTCATTTACATTTTCTTTTACTCTCAATACTGCATCACCGCTTTTTAGTGTTGCTATTTCATCATAATTTAAAGCTGCTCCATCAAATACTACAGTATCATTAGTAACTTTTGTGACCTGATTAGAATTTTCTGTAGGCTCTTTTGAACAATCATATACATAACCATGATTTCTTGAAAAATATAGACCAGAGAAATCATATATATTTTGATTAGATATAATAAACATATAATTTTCATCTGTTTTTGAAACTTCACTTGATCTTCCACTTACTGGAGCTGATGTGCTTTTTAATGTTCCATCTGTTGATATGGTAATTTTAAAATATCCATCTGAAAATTTTAATGAATAGCCGTGGATTATATGCATAAGTTATCTCCATTCTAGATTTAGAATAATAAATTTCAATATCAGAGTTATTCTTTTTTACAGCATAATATGGATAATCATTTATATTAATATTTTTTTGAATGGCCAGTTCAGATACATTGATATTATAATCAATGTCATTATATTGAAATATTAAATTTTGAACGTTTTCAGTATTTTCACCTATGCTAAAATTTATGTTACCTAATAAACCGAAAATAAGAATAGTAAGTATTAAAGTAATTAAAGTATTTTTTAATTTCATATAACTTTCCTCCTTTAGAAAATGTAGAGAAATAATTACTTTATTAATACAATTAATTTTCTTTTTATGGATAAATATTTTGAATTAACATGTTTCACTTTGAATAAAATTTATAATAATTTTGAATTAACATTGATTTATCTCTTGTTCTTTTATAAAGTTCTTTTAAGAAATTAAGCAAATTTAATTGAAATAATTATCCTCTTATTTTATGTGATATTATAAAAGATGAAAATTAAATCTCTTTGACGGTTGCAAATTATTCCCCTTTATGCTGACATTATATAATTAATGTCAAATAATGTCAATGCTTTTTGTTTTTTTATATAAAACTTTAAAAATAAGATTATTAACATGTTTTTATATTATTAAAGTACTTTTTAACTATTTTCTTAAAAGATATTAGTAGTAAAATTACTGATATAAATCTTATGAACTACCTGGGAATTATACCAAATACTTATATAATGATTTTATATCTAACGCAAAATTAAAACAAAATTGGAACTTTCAGGATAAAAATTTATCTTCTGAAAAAACTCAGACTATATCAAAAATAATTGATATTATAGAAAGAAAAAATCGGAAGCCTTAAATTTCGCACTAATTTTAACATTTTGCGATGGCTTTCCGTAAATTTGTTTAATTACCAATTTTACGCAAGTAAAATTGTGCATAATGTTGTTTTGTTTTCTACTACTCTCCAAAGTTTGTAAAGTACATATAAATTTCATTTTTATTTGTGTTTTTATCTTTTGCTATTTGTTTTATTATTTCTTTTTTACTATATCCCAAATTTTCGTAATATTTATAATGTTCTTCTAAGCTCAAATTTGTAAATTTATTTTCTTCTTGTGGTTTTGCACCTTCTATTATAATTACAAATTCTCCTTTTAAATTATCTATTTTTTGTAATAGTTCATTTGCTGTTCCTCTTATAAATTCTTCGTGTATTTTTGTTAATTCTCTTGCTAGCACAACTTGTCTATTTTCTAAATTATCTTTTAAATCTTCTAATGTTGCTTTTAGCTTATGTGGTGCTTCGTATAATATAATTGTTTTTGTTTCTGTTTTTATTTCTTCTAGTTTTCCTTTTCTTAGTTTTTTATTTAATGGTAAAAAGCCTAAAAAAACAAATTCTTTTGTAGAAATACCAGAACAAATTAGGGCATTTATTAATGCACATGCTCCTGGTATTGGTATAATAGTTATATTTTCTTGTATAGCTTGTTTTATTATTTCTTCTCCCGGATCAGAAATACCTGGTGTTCCTGCATCTGATACTATAGCAATATTTTGACCTTGTTTTAGTTTTTGTATTAATATATCTTTTTTTGTTTCTTCATTATGCCTATGGTAACTAATTAGTGGTTTGCTAATTTGTAGGTGATTTAGTAATTTTAATGTATGTCTTGTATCTTCTGCTGCAATTAAGTCTACTTGTTTTAATATATTTATTGCTCTTAGTGTAATATCTTCTAAATTTCCTATTGGTGTTGCTACTATATATAATTTTCCATCCACTTTTTTATTCTCCTTTACTATATTTTATTATATATTTGTAAAATTTCTTCTGTATATTTACCATTTTCGTTATATACATATAAATTTTTTTCTACTTTTAAAAATGGGTTTCCTAGTTTTATTCCCTTTATTAAAACCAAGTTAGGTGCTTTTTGGGTATTTGGACATACAAACCTAATATTTTTTGGTTCTATTTTATTTTGCCTCATAATTGACATTATATCTACAAGTCTCTCTGGTCTATGTACCATATAAAATTCCCCTTTGTCTTTTAATAAATAGCTAGATATTTGCATAAAATCTTCTAATGTTGCTTTTACTTCATGTCTTGATATTATCTTTTTTTCTTCTTCGTTTTTTAATCCTGTATTTTCTTTTTTATATGGTGGGTTTGTAACTACAACATCAAAACTTGCTCTGCTATATATATCTTTTAAATTTGTTATATTTTGATTTATTATTTTAAATTTATTTTCTAAATTGTTTAACTTTATACTTTTTTGTGCCATTTGGTATACCTCTTTTTGTATTTCTACTCCAACTATTTTTGAAAGCTCTGTTTTGCCACATAAAAGTATTGATATTATCCCTGTTCCTGTCCCTAAGTCTATTACTTTTGAACCTTTTTTTATGTTTTTTGCATAGTCAGATAATAATACACTATCTATACCAAAACAAAATCCATTTGTATCTTGTATTATTTTTAAATTTTTAAATTCTAAGTCGTCTATTCTTTCCATTATATGCATATATCCTTTCACAAAAATTGTTTTTCTTACATATTATACTATAAATTTAAGTTTTTTCCAACTAAATTACTGTTTTTAAGGAGGAGGAATTTATATATGAATAGCTATAATAAAAATCAAAACTATATAAAAAAAAGAGGTAACTGCTGTGTACCTCATAAAAAAAGTTTAAGTTTTGGCCAAATAAAGCATAATACTATATGTTCACTTAATGAAGTGGAATATTTTTTAAATAATCTTAATCAATTTTGGAGATATGTTAAACTATATAAGTTTTTTAAATAATTATATTCTTACATAATTTTCACTAAACTCTGAGTTTTTTTCTCCATTTATTAAAAATTTAACTGTTTCTACTTCTGTAAGTTCTGTTAGTGTATTTACTATGCTATTTATCATTTTATTTTTTAAATCTCCATCTTCTGTGTAAATTAAAAATTCTGGTGACATATCTAATGTTACACAATTGTCTATAATTGTTGCACTATTTATTATTACATTGTCTGGAATGAGTGTTTTTAGTTTTTCGTTTTTTGGTCCATCAATTAATAACTGCACTAATGTATAATATGGATTTTCTAACAATTCTACTGCATCAATTAATCTTGCTTCTTCTTCTAAATTACCTGTTTCATTATTATAAAAATACAGACTTACCATTGTTTTTCTCATTTGTTCTTCTGTAATTTCTTGCTGTGGTGTTATTTCTTCTGGCTGGCTATTTACTTGCTTGTCTTTTAAATAATTTATTACTAAAAATCCTATTATTCCGACTATAGCAATTATTAATAAAAACACAATAACTATTTTATTTCCTTTCATACAATTTTCTTCCTTTCGTTAACAAAATTTATACTTTTGTAATTTTTCTTTATATATTTTATTAACATGTTGTCCATTTTAGAACTTATTTTTTCAACAAGAGTAATATATAAGCACTGAAAAAGTTCTCGGCTCATTCCAGAATTTAAGAATTTCTAACACAATTCTCGGGCACCCTTTGCGGCAAATTTTTTCTGGCGAAAAAATTCAGCAACCATTTCCCTCGAATTGTGAAAGAAATTCTAAAACTCTTCCAATCACATTCGAACTTTTTCATTGCTTATATATTACTCTTGTTGCTACATTAATGGTTAATTTTTGTAATTATAAGTCACTAATTGACAAATTAGTGTGTATAGTATAAAATAAAGTTGTATTATAGCGACTTTTGGTATATTGAAAACTTAGTTTTTCTATACTAAAACAGCTAAATTTTTATTAGCATACAATTTACTTCTAATACAAAAAAGAAAAAACTTTTTTATATTAGGGGCAAAAATATTTTTTTAAGCATATAATTACTTGAGGAAGGAATGTTAAAAATGAGTGTAGGCGAAAAAGAAAAAACAAACAACACACAAGATTTACCACCTAAGAAACAAGCAGATATAGAAAGTGCACAAATTTCTGAACCTAAACTTGAAACCAAAAATAAAAAACAAAATAATAAAAACAAAAAATCAACTCAAAATAAAAAAGAAAATGCACAAAATGCAGTTGTTATAGAAGAAAAAGATAACAAAGAAACTGCTGAGCCTAAACCAGAAGTAGAAAAAGAAGCGCCAGCAGAAAAGGTTGATATAGATTCTGTTATAAACGAAGTAGAAAAACAAATTGACTCAGACTTAAAAAAGCAAAACCCTGATACAGAATTTAAAGTAGCAAAGCAAGGGCCAAGTATAAAAAAACAAATTTTTAAAACAATTGAAAATGTATTTTTTATTTTTATTATTTTAATAGCACTAGCATTTACCATTTTTACAATTAGTAATGTTGACAATTCTAAAATATCTTATGGTGTTTCTATACTTGACATAGATGTTTCTAATATGACTAAAGAAGAAGCAATAGAAAAAGTTACAAATCAAATAACACATGATTTATCCAATAATAATATTATGCTAAAACATAATGATTTTGAAACAAGCATAGAACCTAGCCAATTAGAAACCACATTTAATGTTGAAAGTGCTGTAGATGCTGCATTTGAAGTAGGCTCTGGTAATAATGCTATTACAAATAGCTTTAAAAAAATTGCATTAATAGTTAACCCTACATCTATTACACCAGAAATAACTATTAATGAAGAACAATTATCAACTACTTTAAGTGATATTTCTACTCAATTACCAGATGCAGTAATTCAAAGTACATACTATATTGAAGGTGAAAACCTAATTATAACCCCTGGTCAATCTGGTGTTATAATTGATATTGAAAAAATGTCAGAAACCATAAAAAATAAATTAAACAACTTATCATATATAAACACTCCAATAGAAATTGCAACAATAAGTCAAGAACCAGAGCAGCCTAATATAGATAACATATATAACGAAATACACAAAGAGGCAACAGATGCTTATTACACAACAGACCCATATGTAGTATACCCAGAACAAAATGGATTAGACTTTGCAATTTCTGTAGACGAAGCAAAGCAAATGCTTGCCACAGCAGAAACTGAATGTATTATACCTTTAAAAACATTATACCCTTCTGTTACAACAAACATGATTGGAATGGAGGCATTTCCAGATTTACTTTCTTCTTTTAGTACTAGATACGCAACATCTAATAGAGACAGAACAACAAACCTAATATTAGCAGCAAATAAGATTAATGGAACAGTACTTTTACCAGGAGAAACCTTTTCTTATAATACAGTTGTTGGAGAAAGAACAATTGCTGCTGGATATAAAGAAGCTGCAATATACCAAGACGGTGAAGTTGTTGATGGTTTAGGTGGAGGTATTTGCCAAATTTCTACAACACTATATAATGCTGCTTTATATGCTAATTTAGAAATAGTAGAAAGAAGAAACCATCAATTTGTTACATCATATGCAGATGCTGGAAGAGATGCAACAGTTGTATATGGCTCTCAAGACTTTAAATTTAAAAATAGCAGAGGATATGCAATAAAAATTGTATGTTCTGTAGAAAATGGAATTGCAAAATTTGATATTTACGGTGTTAGAGAGCCAACAGATTTAGAAGTTGTTATAACTTCTAAAGTAACTAAAAGAACCGCAACTTCCATATCTTCTGTAACATATAAAACATTAAAGCAAAATGGTCAAGTAGTTTCTTCTGAGGTACTTTCAAGAGATACTTATAAAGTTCACTAAAAATGAAGCACAAATATGTGCTTCATTTTTATTAGATTGTTAAAGTTCCATTTGGTGTATTTGTAATAATTAAAATATCCTCTTCTTCTCCTGTTTCTGCATTAATATATACCAAAAAGTCTGTGCCATCTACTTTTCCTTTAAATTCATAACATAATATTTCTGTTTGCCATTCTGTTGGAATTATTGCCATTCCCTCACTTGTAAGTTCTAGCCTATTATTTATTTTTGTTTTCGCTTCTTCCATTGTTATTTTAGAATTAGATACATCTCTATCACAATGAGAATTAAGATAACCTGTTGTTTCCATGCCCATTATTTCTCCATTATCTAAAGCTACTTTAACTTTTATTAAATCAGAATATACAATAACACCATTTTGATTATAAGCATAATTAATTGTAACAATTCCATCTTGTTTTAAAAAATAAGTTGCTTGCATATTAGGGAACCCCTTTTGAGCTAAAAAGTTTTTTCCAACTTCATTTGCTTCTTCTTGTGATATAATTTCTGCATCTACTGTTCTATTAGAATTCATAGAAATTATATGTCCACCTTTTTGTGATATTGCTACATTTATATTATCTTCTTCGTTTGTTTGTGCAGAAAAGTTATAACCTGGTATATCAGAATTTTCTGACAAACCTAAACTTGTTATTTCTTTTATTTTATCTTCTCCTATTAACTCTTTTGCTTTTTGTAGTGCTGTATTTTCGTCTATATTATCACCTGTTAGTGCCTTTTTTGCCCCATTTGTTAAATGCTCTGAATATGCTCCATCATATATTAAACCAGAATATTCGTGGAAGTTTTCTTCTAAATTACTAAAACTATCTTGACTAATATTACTTACTTGCTGAGCAAATGCCACTGTACCTTTTTTAGTTAAATCTTTCCATGTTATTCTACCTGCATTTAAATCTTCTGATAATTGATTTAAAGTATTTGCAAGCTCTATACTATACTCGTGTAACTGTGTTAAATTATTAAGGTCATCATCTGATAATTCTTCATCTGAAATATTTTTTCTAGATAAAGAATAACTAAAATCACTTACCTGATTTAAAAACTTTTGTGTATTTTCTAGTTCTTGACTTTCAATTGGTAACATTGCCAAATATGTTTGTGCAAGATTTGCCTCTCGGCACAAATTTGTTAGCGTTTCTGCCCCATGGTTTGCAGATTTTGTTATTATAGATTTTGCCAAATAACTTTCTACATTTTGCATATAATCTACTAACTCATAAAAGGCCATATTATATTCATTATTAGTTGCTATGCTATACTCTTGATTTTTTTTGTATAATAATGCTCCAAGGGTTAAAATAACTCCAGCTAAAATTGCAATTATAATTAATAAATTTCTTTTATTTAGTTTATTTTTCACTTAGACCTCCTTGTTTGTATATATTTGCATTTATTTTGTTCCTTTTTTAAAAATTTATTCCAATTTTACAAATTTTATGGTAAAATGCGAAATATAGAAAACTTTATTTTTTCTATGTAATAAAAATATCAAAAGGATTGATTTTAAAATATGAAAAAAATTCTAATTTTTTACGCATCTTATGGTGGCGGACATTTAACTGCCGCTAAATCTATAGAAAATTATTTAAAACAAAACTATAGCAATACTTCAATTGAATTAATAGATTGTATGAAATATATAAATAAACCAATAGAAAAAATCACAACAGCTGCATATAGAGAAATGGCAAAAAAACTTCCTTGGGCATGGGGAAAAATTTATAGTGATTCTCAAAAAGGGCCTTTAGCACATATTACAACAAGGTCTAATAAAATAATGGCAATAAAACTACTTAGACTATTACGCGAAAAGCAACCTGATCTTATAATTTCTACACATCCATTTGGTAGTCAAATGTGTAGTTATTTAAAACGTAAAGAAAAAATACATGCTAAAATTGCTACAATTATGACAGACTTTGCACCACATGACCAATGGCTTATTGGCAAAGAATATACAGACTATTATTTTGTAGCACATAATAAAATGAAAGATTATTTAAAATTACAAAATATAGAAGATAATAAAATTTTTGCAACAGGAATTCCTATTTCTAGTAGGTTTTTAGAAGACTTTGATACAAATTCCATTTTAAAATCTTTTGGTTTAGATCCAAATAAGCAAACTATTTTATTTTTTGCTGGTGGCGAATTTGGTCTAGGCAAAAATCAAACCATAAATATTTTTGAATGTATTATAAATAACTTTAAAAATATACAAATGGTTGCTATTGCAGGCAAAAATGAAAAAATGAAAAAGCAATTTGAATATATTGTTAATTTATGTGGTAGAGAAAATAGCATAAAAGTTTTACCATTTACAGATAAGGTACCAGAGCTTATGCATATATCTGATTTAGTTATTACAAAACCTGGTGGACTTACTGTTACAGAAAGCTTAGCATCTAATTTACCAATACTTGTAATAAACCCTATTCCTGGCCAAGAAGAAGAAAATGCAGAATTTTTAGAAGAAAATAGAATTGCAATTTGGCTAAAGAAAAAGGATGATGTAGAACAAGTTTTAAATAATTTGCTTAATAACAAAGAAAAATTGCTAGAAATGAAAGAAAACACAAAAAAACTTGCAAACAAGTATGCTGCAAGAGATATTTGCAAAATATTAATGGACAATATTTGAACATAGCGACTTTAATACAAATTAGAAAGTATCACTTTCTAATTAGTATTAGAAAGAGAGCTTTATTATAGCTCTCTTCTTCCTTCTAAAGCTTTAGTTAGTGTAATTTCGTCAGTATATTCTAAGTCACCACCTACAGGAATTCCATGTGCTATTCTTGTTACTTTAATTCCTAGTGGCTTAATAAGCTTTGATAAATACATTGCAGTAGCTTCTCCCTCTACACGTGGGTTTGTAGCAAGGATAATTTCTTTAACTGTTCCATCCATCAAGCGTGCAAGCAATTCTTTTATTTTTATATCATCAGGACCTACCCCATTCATAGGAGAAATAGAACCATGTAAAACATGGTATACCCCTTTAAACTCATGTGTTTTTTCCATTGCTATAATATCACGCACATCTTCTACAACGCAAATTACAGAACTATCTCTTTTATTATTTGCACATATTGGACATGGGTCTGTGTCTGAAATATTATAACACTTGCTACAATATTTTAAATTCTTTTTTGCATTAACAATAGAAGAAACAAAATTGTTTGTTTCTTCTTCTGAACAATCTAATATATAAAAAGCAAGTCTAGCTGCTGTTTTATGCCCTATGCTAGGTAACTTTTCAAAACTTTCTATTAATTTTTCTATTGATGGTGAATAATATGACATATATATTACATCCTTTTTTACATTAATCCTGGTATATTATATTTACCCATTTGTGCAGCTTGAGCACTATCTACTTGTTTTAGTGCATCATTTACACAAGTTATAATTAGGTCTTGAAGCATTTCTACATCATCTGGGTCTACAACATCTTTTTGAATTTTTATTTCTTTTAATGTTTTATCTCCAGAAACCTTTACACTAATTGCTCCTCCACCTGCTGTTGCAGCAAATTCTTTTTGCGCAAGCTCTACTTGAGATTTTTCTATATCTGCTTGCATCTTTTTAGCCTCTTTCATTAAGTTATTTATATTCATTCCGCCAAATCCGCCCATTCCTGGGAATCCTCCTCTTTTTGCCATGTTTAATTACCTCCTATAATTATATTATATTAAATGGAATATCCATTGTGTTTGCAAAACTTTCTATGCTATTATCCACATTATTTGCATTATTTGTGGATTGCTTTGCACTATCTATATACTTAATGTGCATTTCTTTACCTTTTGCAATAGATACTAAGTCTGAAATCATTTTTTCATTTTCTGGTTGTTGTAACACTGTTTTCCCAAACGAAGTTAGTCCCTTAGGAAACTCTATGCCTATAGTCATATCATCAATCTCTATTGCATTTGTTCCAATTAAATTTGTGTATATGCCCATTTTTCCTTTTGCTTTTATATCATTTATAACCTGTGGCCAAAACTCTTGTGGCTTTCCTGTTATTTTTTTTGCAGTATTACTTGCTGTTTTAGTTTGTGGTTTTTCTACATTTGTTGTTTTAGGTTTTTCTGTTACTTTACTAACTCCACTAAAACTTGCTGTTTTTAAATAATTTTCTATTTTTTCTACTCTTTTTTCTAAATTATTATCTATATTAACATATTGTGTATTATTATTTTCGCCACTAACTTGTTTATTACATAATTTTATAATCCCTGCTTGAAACATAATTAGCTTTTGTGTTGACCACTTCATATTATTTTCTAATTCTGAAAGGTTATAAATTAGCTGTATTGCTCTTTCTTTTGTTAAATTATTTGCTAAGTTTTTTATATTTTCTGTTTCGGTTTCGTCATATAAACTAAGTTTTCCATTTGTTTTTACTATTAATATATCTTTAATATATTTTATAATCTCCCAAAGTAAATTGTTTATATCTTTTCCATCTGTAATAATTTCGTCTATTGAAGACAAAGCTTTTTCTACATCATATTCTATAATTGCTTTTGTTATATTATACACATATGTTATTTTAGGAATACCCACCAATTCTCTTATTTTAGCTTCGTCTATTTTGTTTTCGCCATTTTGTACACATCTTTCTAAAATAGAAAGTGCATCTCTCATTGCTCCTTCTGCAAGTTCGGCAATCATATTTAATGCACCATCTGTTGCTTCTAAATTGCTTTCTTTACATACTATTTGCAAGCGTGATACAATATCTTTACTAGATATTCTTTTAAAATCAAATCTTTGGCATCTAGATAAAATAGTTGCAGGTAATTTTTGTGGCTCTGTTGTTGCTAAAATAAATTTTACATGCTCTGGTGGTTCTTCTAATGTTTTTAATAATGCATTAAATGCACCTGTTGATAACATATGAACCTCGTCTATTATATATACCCTATATTTTGCTTTAGTAGGAAGAAAATTTACTTCTTCTTTTATACTTCTTATATCTTCTACACTATTATTTGAGGCAGCATCCATTTCTACAATATCTGTAAGACTACCTGCTATAGCTTCTTTGCAGATTTCGCATTCATTACAAGGTTCTCCATCTTTAGGGTTTAAGCAATTTATTGCTCTTGCCAATATTTTCGCTGCAGATGTTTTACCAGTTCCTCTTCCACCATTAAATAAATATGCATGCCCTATTCTACCTGATATAATTTGATTTTTTAATGTTTTTGTTATATGTTCTTGACCCACCATTTCGCTAAATGTAATAGGTCTAAATTTTCTATAAAGAGCTGTGTAACCCATATTTTCACATCCTTATATTAGAAAATGGTTTAGCTCTAACCTCTCTATGGAAAACAACTTCCACATAAATAACACTACTTATTGCTGCTTCCTTCCGGACCTGACAAGGTTCATAGGCATTTATTGGATTTGTTTTCCATACAAAGGTTAGTTTCCAAACCATTTGTATTATATAATGTATTTTAAATTTTAGCAAGTATATTTCTAATTATTTTCTATTCTTTTAAAAATAAATTTGCTCATATCTGTTAGCTCTGTGCTACTTGTTCCTTCTGTTATAACATCCCCAGATGGCATGTCTAAAGTTATATTAGACTTATATGATTTGCCAGATGTAAGCTTTATAGTTAAGTCAAAAGATACAGTTGCTTTTATATCATCTAAAGTTACATTAGTTTCTTTTAACAATTGATTATAATTAATTTCTTGTGCATCATTTGATGTATATGTTGATATATTGTTATTTGCAAAACGCAATGCAATTATACCACCTTGGTTAGAAATTTTTAGTTCTTTTATATTTGAATCTAAATCTCCTGTATATGTTATATTATCTGCTATATTTGCCTCTGCATTTTTAAAAATTGATGTTTCTTCTTGTGTTGGTTTATAAATATGTTGTTCTCCCTTTTCTACTGCTTTATTTATATTAAAATTATCTACTACAACAGATTCAATAACTTCTGTTTTTGTATACTCTGGATTTTTTTCTATGTACATATAAATATCATTATTTTGGTTAATTGTTAAATTCCATCTGTTTGCTGCATCTTCATTATCTGTAGCATCTGCTGAACTTATAACAGATATTTTAGAAAGATTAAATGGTAAATTTGTTTCTCCTTCTACTTGGTATTTTAATACTAATATTCCAACAACAAACAATATTGCTGCAATCATTACTATTATCATACATATGTGAAATAATTTTTTCTTAAAACCTTGCTCCATATAATTCTCCTCCACATCCAATTATAACTTGAATATTAGTAAAAGTCAATTAATCTTGATTTTTATAAATACATATAGTATAATAACTATTGTTATGTGCTCATAGCTCAACAGGATAGAGCACCCGCCTCCTAAGCGGGCGATCGAGGTTCGAGTCCCCGTGGGCACACCATTTTTAGGAGATAATATGGAAGAAAAGTTTATGAAAGCTGCCTTAAAAGAGGCTAAAAAAGCATATGATAAATTAGAGGTTCCTGTTGGAGCTGTAATTGTTAAAGATGGCACAATAATTGCTAGAGCACATAATTTAAAAGAAACAAAATTTGATACAACAAAACATGCAGAGATTTTAGCAATTCAAAAAGCTAGCAAAAAGCTTAAATCTTGGCGCTTAT
>CALXAW010000017.1 GCA_944386375.1 uncultured Clostridia bacterium | reverse complement strand
TATAAATAAGAGGGTTTCTAAAATGAGAACCCTCTTTAATGTTTTTTATTTTTTTATTGATAATATTTTATATTGTATTGTTCCTGCTGGTGCTTCTACATTTACAACTTGGTTCTTTTTAGCACCAAGTAGCGCCTTCCCAATTGGTGATTCGTTAGATATTCTATTTTCTTCTAAGTTAACTTCTGTTGAACCTACTATTGTATATTCTATGTCTTCGTCAAATTCTATGTCATGTAGTCTTACAGTGTTTCCTATTTGAACAGTTTTTGTGTCTATTTCTGACTCGTCTATTATTTTTGCATATCTTAGTTTGTTTTCTAGTTCTGCTATTTTTACTTCGTTTTCTGCTTGTGCATTTTTTGCCTCATCATATTCAGAATTTTCTGACAAGTCTCCAAATCCTAGTGCTACTTTTATTCTGTCTGCTATTTCTGCTCTTTTTTCTGTTCTTAAATATTCTAATTCTTTTTCTAAATTATCGTAACCTTCTTGGGTTAGTATTACTTCTTTTTCTTCCATTTTGTTTTCCTCCTTTAGTTAATTTTAATGTAGTATATATATTAAACCACTCATAATTATTTGTCAAGTATGTTTACTTATCTTTTAGTAAATCTTTTCCATCTTTTACATAATCATAGCCAGAGAATATTGTTGCTATTACTGATATTGTCATTAATATGCTACTTACTAGGTTAAGTACAAACGCAAATCCTGTAAGGTTACCATTTATAAATGCACAAAATGCATTTACATCTATAAATGCTAATATTATTGCTATCATTTGTGTTACTGTTTTTAGTTTGCCCCATATTGACGCTGCAATTACTTTTCCGCCTTTTTCTACTGCTACTAGCCTATATCCTGAAACAATAAATTCACGTGCTAATACTATAATTGGTATCCAAGCTGGTAATTTTGCAAATTCTACTAACATAATCATTGCTGCAAGTACTAGTATTTTATCTGCTAGTGGGTCTAAAAATTTTCCAAATGTGGTTATTTGGTTTCTAGAACGTGCTATGTGTCCGTCTAGTTTATCTGTTATAGATGCTATTATAAATATTGCATCTATTATTAATAATGATATAGGAATACCTAAAAATTCTCCTGGTATGTTGAAAAATGGGATTATTACCATTATAGGTACCAATATAATTCTAAATATTGTTAATTTATTTGGTAGATTCATAATTTTTCTCCTTTATTTTTTCAAAAGTTCTATAGCTTTTTGTAATTGTGTGTCTTTGTCTTTTTCTACTATTAATTGGTTTTGCACATCTTCTGGTAATTCTACTACTTCGTTTGGCTCTATTCCAACTTCATTTATCTTTTGTCTGTTTGGTGTAAAATATTCTTCTGTAGTAACTTTTATACCACTTCCGTTTCTTAATGTCATAAAGTTTTGTATTACACCTTTACCATATGTTGTAGTTCCAACTAATGTGGCTTTTTGTAGATCTTTTAGTGCTCCTGCTAATATTTCTGAAGCACTTGCAGAGTTTTCGTTTACTAAAACAACTATTGGCATATTTATTATTGGGTCTTTATCTGATTTTGTTATTTCTTCTTTTCCGTCTTTGTTTGTTGTTATTAATAGTGTTGAGTCTTTATCTACTATACATTCTGCAATTTCTATTGCTTCGTCTACTATTCCTCCACCATTATTGCGTAAGTCTATTATTAAAGAACTTATATTTTGTTTTTGTAGTTCTTCTAATTTTTTCTTAAATCCTTCTGCAGAGTTTTCGTCAAAACTTGTTATTCCTATATAACCTATATTATTTTCTAATACTTCTGAAGTTAGTGGGTTTGTTTCTACTTCTTCTCTTGTTATTTCTAAATCTAATGTTTTATCTTCTCTTAAAAGTTGAAGTTTTACTGTTGTGCCTTCTTCTCCTTTTATTACATTTGAAGCTTCTGTCATTTGTTCTGCTGTATATTCTACATCATTTACTTTTATTATATAATCACCTGGTTGTATTCCTGCTTTTTCTGCTGGTGAGTCTTTTATTGGAGATAATACTTGTATTCTGTTTACTTCTGTATTTGCAACCATATATACACCAATACCAACAAAATTTCCTAATAAGTCTTCTGTGTAATCTTGCATTTCTTCTTTAGATATGTATTCTGTATATGGGTCATTTAATCCATCAACATATCCTTTTATTGCTCCTTCTATAAGTGCATTTTCGTCTATTTCTCCTAAATAGTATTTATCTATTATATTTCTATATGGTTGTATTGCTTCGTCAATATTATCTACTGTATATGTTGTTGCTATTTCTTCTGGTTGCTCTTCATTATTTTTCATATATGAATACATTATAATAGATGTTAACAAAAATGTAATAAATGCTGTTAATACAACCAGCATTACAATTTTATAATATTTGAATTTTTCTTTGTTATGCTCCATTGCTCTCTCCCATCGTTTTTATAATATTATATTTTGCATATATAGAAAAAATTACTTTCTCTATATATGCAATCTACAAAATTTTTATTTTATACAATAGAAAAGTCATGCTTTCCTATTGTATAAAAGTCGCTTTATTCAATTATGGCAAGTAATTTAATGGGTTTACTCTGTTTGCATATCTTCCTGGACTTGTTCTTACTTCGAAGTGTAAGTGTGGTCCTGTTGAGTTTCCTGTTGATCCTACTCTCATAATTTGTTGCCCTTGTTTTACTTCTTGCCCTTCTGATACTGCTATTGAACCTGCTTGTCCATGTGCATATAGTGTGTATAGCCCATTGTAATGTGCTATAATTATGTAATTACCATAGCTTGTTGTTAATGCCTCTGTTGTAACAACAATTCCGTCTGCTACAGCATATATTGGTTTACCTGATATTCCAGAGCCACTAAAGTCTACTGCTCCATGTAATGCTCCACTTGAATAATGCCAAGTTGTAGTTATAGGATAACCAGATACTGGTCTTATAAATCCACTTGAGCTTACTGCTCCACCACCTGTGCTAGTTCCTCCTGAGTTAGAACTACTGCTTGAAGAGCCTCCATTTGCTGCATTTGCTTGTTGTTGTTGCTGATGTTTCTTTTTGGCTGCTTCTATTGCTGCTTGTGCTGCTGCTATTTTTTTGTCTATTTCTTTATTTGCTTCTTTTAATTCGTCTATTTGCGCTTGTATATTTTGTTCTTCTTGTGATAATTGTGCTACTTGTTTAGATTTTTCTTCTTTTGCTGCTGCAAGTTCTACTTGTGTTTGCTCTTTTTGCGCTTTTGATGTATTTAATTCGTTTTTACTTGTTTCTAATTGCTGTTTTTGATTTTCTATTTCTTGTTTCTTTTCTTGTATTTGCTCTAATAGGTCTGTATCATATGATGCAAGTTCTGAAACTAAGTAATAATTAGATATAAAGTCTGTTAAGCTTTCTGAAGAAAGTAAAACATCTAAATAAGAGGTTTCACCATTTTCATACATTACTACAAGTCTTTCGTTAAGTAATTGGTTTTCTTTTTGGTATTCTTCTTCTGCTTTTTGTATGTTTCCTTCTGATTCTGTTATTTTATTTGATAAATCATTTATTTTTCCGTCTAGTTCTTCTATTTGTGTTTCATATGTTGTTATTTGACTGTCTAAATTTTCTACTTCTGTTACTGTTTTGCTTTTTTCTTGTTGTACATTTTCTAAATTGTTTTGTGCATTTGTTATTTCTTCGTTATTGCTTGATTTTTCGTTTTTTAATGTTGTTGTTTGGTCTGCTGCCATTACAACTGTAAATTGAAACATACATGTTAGTGCTACCACAAGAGCTAAAACTTTTGAACTTATTTTTTTCATAAATTTTCCTCCGTATATTAATACTTTTTATATAGTTTTACTATATTTTTTAAGTTTTCTCTTTGTGTGCTTTTTATGGTAAATATGGTAATGGGTTTACTGGACTACCATTTACTCTTACCTCAAAATGCAAATGTGTTCCTGATGAGTTTCCTGTTGAACCTACTGTTCCTAGTACTTGTCCTTGTGAAACGCTTTGTCCTGCTGTTACTCTTCTTGAGCCTGCTAGCATATGTGCATATAGTGTCATTGTACCATCATGATGGTTTATGACTACATATTCTCCATAGCTTCTATAACTTCCGTTTGAGTTTTTTAGTGCTGTTGATGTAACTACTGTTCCTGCTTTTACTGCTACTACACTTTTCCCTGTAACTCCTCTATTTACATCGATTCCTGTATGTCCTCTATATGATGGGTATGATTTGTTTGCAATGTTTGCTTTACTACATCCTGCTACTGGAAATATGTAACCACTAGCACTTGGTTGGCTTATAACTACACTAGAGTTTGATGCCGCTTCTTGTGCTGCAATTTTTTTAAGCTCTGCTGTTATTGCCCTTTTGTCTGCCTCAAATTGTTCTAATTCTTCTTGTGTTTGTTGTTCTTCGCTTGATAATTGTGCTACATATGTGTCTTTTTCTTTTTTTGCTGTTTGTATTTCTACTTGCTTTTGCTCTTTTTGAGCTTTTACTGTGTCTAGTTCTTTTTTGCTATTTTCTAAGTTTGCTTTTTTGTCTTCTATTTCTTTCTTTTTAGCTTGTATTTGTTCTAATAGTTCTGTGTCATATTCTGCAAGCTCTGATATTAAGTAATAGTTAGATATAAAGTCTGTTAATCCATCTGATGATAATATAACATCTAAATATGAAGTATCGCCTGTTTCATACATTACTACAAGTCTTTCATTTAGTAATTTTTCTTGTTCTGTATATTCTGCTTGTGCTTGGTCTAGATTTGCTTGTTCTGTTTCTATTTGGCTATTTAATGTAGATATTTGTCCATCTAGTTCTCCTATTTGCCCTTCTAACTCAGATATTTGGTTTATTAAATTTTCTACTTCTGTCATTGCTGATGATTTTTCTGTTTTTATTTGGTTTAATGCTTGTTGTGTTTCTTTTATTTTGCTATTTAAATTTGTTTGCTCATTTTGTAAGTTTGTTTTTGATGCTGCAATTGATATTATTGAAATTTGTGTAATAAGTATTGTTATTATTAATATTGATATTATTTTTAAACTTTTCACTTTTTTCACCCTTTTGTTTAATTTGTTGTATTTGTTGTAAGTACTGTGCCATCTGTTGTTCCAGATTGTGATGTTATATAGTCTAATGGTTGCACTGGCGAACCATTTACTCTTACTTCGAAGTGTGCATGTGGTCCTGTTGAATATCCTGTTGAACCTACTTTTAGTACTATATCATTTTTCTTAACTGCTTGTCCTTGCTGAACCATTATTTGTGAGCCATGTGCATATAGTGTACTTATTCCTCCACCATGGTCTATTATAACCATATTGCCATATGCTCCATTATATGCTGCTTTTGTTACTACTCCATCTGCTGCTGCTATAAAGTTTGCACCTATTGGTGCACTAACATCTACTCCTGTGTGTAATTTATATACTCCTGTTATAGGATGTGTTCTCATTCCAAATTTTGATGTTATTTTTGTGTATCCAGGTATTGGCCATGCCATTACCCCACCTATATATTGGTCACTTATTTTATTTTCTGCTAAAAATTTAATTTCTGCTTCTATTGCTGCAAATTGTGCATTATATTCGTCTATTTGTGCTTGTATATTTTTTTCTTCTTCTGATAGTTGAGAAACATAGTGCTGTCTTACGGTTTTAGAATTTTCTAAAACTTTTGCTGTTTTTGCTTGATTTTGTTGCGCTGTTACCATTTCTTTTCTAGTATTTTCTAGTGATGCTTTTGATGTTTCTATTGTCTTTTTTTGTCTTTCTACTACTTCTAGTAAGTCATTGTCATATGATGCTAGTTCTGTTATTAAAAAGTAGTTAGAAATAAATTCTCCTATACTTGCTGAACTTAGCACTACATCTAAGTACTGTATATTTCCAGCTTCGTAAATCGCAACTAATCTTTCGTCTAATAGTGCTTTTTGTTCATTATACCTTTTTTCTACATCTGTTAATTCTTCTTGTGTTTTTGTTAGATTTTCTTGTAATTCTGCGATTTTTGTGTTTAGCTCATCTAATTCTGTTTGATTTTTTGTAATTGTTTCATCTAATTTTTGTACTTGCTGCAAGTTAGCAGATAATTCTTCTTCTACATCTCCTAAGTCTCCTGTTGCATCATCTATTTGGTCTTGTAGTTCATCTGCTTGTGATTGTAAATCTGTTAAATTATCTGCATAAGAAATTACGCATATACTACACATTATGAAAGTTAAAATAATACATAATAACTTACGCATATCTTTTCTCCTTTAGACTTTTAAATATTTTCTCATAGAAATTGTACTTCCTAATACACCTATTCCAATTCCTAAAATTAAGTATACTATTACTATTAGGCTAAACATGTCTGAGAAGTTTAGTAAACTCATTTGTATTATTTGCATAAAGTCTGTGTTTACTATTTTTTCTGCAACTATGTTGTATACTCCACCTACAAGTAATAATGATATTATTCCTGCCAAAACACCTATTAATATACCTTCTACTATAAATGGCCATCTTATAAAATTATTTGTTGCCCCAACATATTTCATAATAGATATTTCTTTTCTTCTTGCATGTACTGTAAGTTTTATTGTATTTGCTATAATAAATATTGAAATTATTATTAATAATGCCAATATTACAGCTGTTACAATTCTTACACCATTTGCTAAATCTATTAATGTATTTATTGTTTCGTCTCCACTTGTTATTCTTTTTATGTTTGGTAAGCCAGATATTTCGCCTTGTACTTGGCTACTTAGTGTTAGGTCTGTTAGTGTTACTATGTAAGATGCAGGGAAAATATTGTTTTCTTCATAACCTTCTAGTAGATATTCTTTTTCTTCAAATCTTTCTTTCATTTGGTTAAGTGCATCTTCTTTTGACATATATTCTACTGTGTTTACACCGTTTATCTTTTTTAATTGCTCACCTAGTTGCTGTACTTCTTGTTCTGTTGCGTCATTATTTATAAATACTTGTATACCTTGTTCTGATTCTATTTCTGATACAAAGTGATTTATATTTTCTCCTACTATAAAAAATACTCCAAATATTATCATTGTAGCACACATTATCATAAGTGAAGCCATTGTAGATTTTTTATTTTTGAAAACATTTCTAAATCCTTCACCAATTAAATAACTAAAAACATTATATTTCACAGTCATACCCACCTTTTTTATCATCTCTTACTATACTGCCTTTTTCTATATGAAGAACTCTTTTTTTCATTTGGTCTACTATGTCTTTTGCGTGTGTTGCAACAACTACTGTTGTACCTCTCATGTTTATGTCATTTAATAATGTCATTATATCCCAAGCTGTTTCTGGGTCTAGGTTACCTGTAGGCTCATCTGCAATTAACATTGATGGGTTGTTTACCAATGCTCTTGCTAATGCTACTCTTTGTTGCTCACCACCAGATAATTCATTTGGATACATTTTTGCTTTTCCACTTAATCCTACTAAAGAAAGTACCATTGGGACTTGTCTTCTTATGTGTCTTGGTGTTGCTCTTACTATATACATTGCATATGCTACATTGTCATATACTGTTTTGTCTGGCAATAGTCTAAAGTCTTGAAACACAACTCCCATACTTCTTCTTAAATATGGTATTCTATTTGGTTTTAAAAATGTTGTGTCTTTTCCGTTTATTATAATATGTCCTGATGTTGGTTCTTCTTCTTTTAGTATTAGTTTTATTAGTGTTGATTTTCCACTACCTGATTGTCCAACTAAAAATGCAAATTCTCCTTTATCTATTACAAAATTAGCATTTTTTACGGCTTTTGTGCCTGTATCATAAGTTTTATTTACGTTTCTAAATTCTATCATTAACTATTCTCCTTACTTATTTATGGCGTAGTTTTCGATTATCTAATATTGTCTTTAATATCATAACAATAATGTTTTTTTTTTGCAATACTTTTTTACAAAAAAAACGGTGAAAAATAATGTTTTTTCTTCCATTTTCACTATTTTTCTCCGTTTTCCTCTAGTTTGAAAAATTCACATAAAATTCACAATATTACATATTGCTTCACTATCTATTTTAAAGTGTTTTAACAATTCTTCTGCTTTTCCAGACTTTCCAAACACATCATTTATTCCCATTCTTTCTAGCTTTTTAGGGTATTTACTTGTTAGTACTTCTGATATTGCAGAACCTAAACCTCCTATTATGTTATGGTCTTCTACAGATATTAATTTTTTTGTTTCTTTAGCACATTTTATAATTATTTCTTCATCAATAGGTTTTATTGTGTTAAAATCTACTACTCTTACTTGTATACCTTGACTTTTTAAAATTTCTTGTGCTTTTAAGCTTTCGGCAACTGTTATTCCTGTTGCAAAAATAGTTGCATCTGTTCCATCTCCTATTTGTGTTGCTTTGCCTATTTCGAATTTTGTATTTTCTTCATATATTACCGGGCTTGCTAACCTACATAAACGTAAATATACTGGGCCTTGTATTTTCGAAATTTCTTCTATTGCCCATTTTGTTTGTGTATCGTCTGATGTACACATAACTGTCATATTAGGCAATGTACGCATTAAAGAAATATCTTCTAACATTTGATGTGTTGCTCCATCTTCTCCTACAGTTATTCCTGCATGAGTTGCACATATTTTTACATTTAAATTTGGGTAACATATGCTATTTCGTATTTGGTCATATGCTCTACCTGCTGCAAATACGGCAAATGTACTTACAAAAGGAATTTTTCCGCATGTTGCCATACCTGCTGCTGTTCCTATTAAGTTTTGTTCTGCAATTCCTAAGTCAAAAAATCTTTCTGGAAATTGTTTAGCAAATATATTTGTTTTTGTAGCTGTAGATAGGTCTGCATCTAATACAACTATATTTTTATTTTTTGTGCCGACTTCTAGTAATGCCTCTCCATAACTTTGTCTTGTGGCAATTTTTTTATCTATATTCATATACATTCCTCTTTCTTATTTTTTTAATTCTTGTATTGCTTGTTTATATTGTTCTTCATTTGGCGCTTTTCCATGCCATTCTGCTTTATTTTCCATAAATGATACACCTTTACCTTTTGTTGTTTTTGCAATAATACATGTAGGTTTTTCTTTTATAGTTTTTGCTTTTTCTAAGGCTTGCAAAATTTCTTTAACATTATTTCCGTTTATGTTTATAACCTCAAAACCAAAACTTTTAAATTTTTCGTCAATTGGGTATGGGCTCATTACATCTTCTATTTTTCCATCTATTTGTAGATTATTATTATCTACAATAACACATAAATTATCTAATTTATATTTATGTGCTGCCATTGCCGCTTCCCAAATTTGACCTTCTTCTATTTCTCCATCTCCTAAAATTGCATATACCCTATAGTTTTTGTTATCTAATTTAGCCGAAATTGCCATACCATTTGCACAAGACAAGCCTTGACCTAAAGAACCTGTTGTCATATCTACTCCTGGAACTTTTTTCATATCTGGATGCCCTTGTAATATTGCATCTATTTTTCTTAAATTTTGTAGTTCGCTTATATTAAAATATCCTTTTAATGCTAATGTAGCATATAGTGCAGGTGCACAATGTCCTTTTGATAAAACTACTCTATCTCTATCTTCCCAGGTTGGGTTTTGTGGATTAACATTTAATTCATTAAAGTATAATACTGCCATTATATCTGCAATACTTAGTGAACCGCCTGGATGTCCAGATTGCGCAGCATATACTTGATTTATTATTTCTATACGTATATTGTTTGCCAATTTTTCTAATTCTTGTATATTTGTACTCAAAAAAATCACACTCCCTTATGGTGTTATAATACCACAAGAGAATGTGTTTTACTATAGTTTTTTTAATTTTTTTGCTTAAGCTTATTTCTTTTTAGGTATACTACCCTCTACCACAACAACCGAAGTTTGTAAATAATAATAGAAAAACTATTATAAAAAATAATATTGTACAATCGTTTCCACAGCCACAACCGTTTCCACCAAATAAACCTCCAAATAGTCCTCCATTATTACCACAAGCACAGTTATTTCTGTTTTCTTCTGGCATATTGGTACCTCCTTTATGTTTTATATGGTATAATATGCCAACATAAAATTAAGTGTTACATTTTTACAGTAAGCCAACACAAAAAAGTTTTAAATGTCATTAAATAAATTAGCTGTCCGCTTTGTTATATTTGCTTATTACTTAATTTTATAATTAAATCCATGTTATCATCTTCTGCTACTTTATTTTTTCGTATTGCTCCACATTTTTTACACTTAAATATTATTACATATCCTTTTTTGCTGTCTATTTCTAATCCTATTGGTTCTAATATTCCATGACAATCTTCTGCTCTATCTCCTGGATTTATGTCTAAGTGTTTAGAGTGTAAACAATATGGGCAGTGGTTTCTACATGAATATCCTAATTTATTAACTTTTTTTCCGCAATTTTCACATATAAATTCTTCGTCTATTTTTGTAAATTTACTTAACATTTTTCTCCTCTAATATTTAAAATTTCCGCCACCTAAAAATTCTTTTAATAATGAATTTCCAGGTACAAATTCTTCTGGTATTGTTTCGAAATATTTTAGTATGTTTATTAGTCTTTGTGCTTCTGCATATTCTGGATGTGTTCTTTTTATTTTATTTAATAATGGCATTACATGTGGCTTTAGTACTGCAAGCTCATATATTAATGATGTGTTAAATATAACATCTGCTTTTTCTTGATATGGAAAGATATTTTTTTCTTCGCTTTTGTTTACTTGCGGCCATCTTCTTATTGTGTTTTCTGCCGAATAACCTCTAAACTGATGGTCTCTTATTGTTCTTCTTATTAACCTTGTGTCTGTTGTAGATATTCTATTGTAATAGTCCATATTTAGTACTGTTAGTGCACTTATATATATTTTAAATTTATTTTCTTTTGGTATTTGTCTAGTTAATTTGTCATTTAAACAGTGTATTCCCTCTATTATTAGTATGTTGTGGTCATGCATTTGTATTATATTTCCTTTATATTGCTTTTTTCCATGGATAAAATCAAATTCGGGTATTTCTACTGCTTTTCCTTGTAACAACATTTTTAAATGTTTGTTAAATAATTTTAGGTCTATTGCTTCTAAACATTCAAAGTCGTATTCTCCATTTTCATCTCTTGGATTGTCTTTTCTCTCTACAAAGTAGTTGTCTACAGATATTGTTATTGGTTTTAGCCCATTTAGGCGTAATTGTATTCCTAGTCTTTGTGCAAATGTTGTTTTTCCTGATGATGATGGTCCTGCTATTAATATTATTTTTATTTTTTTGTTTTGTGCAATTGTATCTGCTATATTTGCAATCTTTTTTTCGTGCAAGGCTTCTGATAGCATTATAACATCCTTTGCTCTTCCTTCTAATACTGCTTTATTTAGTTTATATACTGTGTTTATATTTAGTGTTTTGTATATTTCTTGATATTCTTCTAGTGACCATGCAAGTTTGTCTCTTTTTATTTTTCTTGGAAGTCTTGCTACACAACTTGTGTCTGGGTATCTTATTAAAAATCCATCACCATATGTTACTATATCAAATATTGTTATTACACTTGTTTTATTTGCTAATGTTTCGTAACTGTAGTTGTAATAGTCTTCACAAAAATACATGTATATTTTAGAGTTTGTTTTTAGGTCTATTTGTAATTTTCCTCTTATTGTTCCTGTTTTTTCAAAAAACTCTTCTGCTTCTTCTCTTGTCATTGTTCTTTTTTCTATTTTTAGGTCTTTTTTTATTATTTCTTTCATTTTCTTTTTTACTTTTGATATCATTTCTTTTGTTACTTGCATATTGTCTATTTCGCAATACATTTCATTTGCTAATTGATAGTCTACTGTAATTAATGCTTCTGGGTATACTTCTTGAAATACTTTTCCCATTATATATATAAGTGTTCTTCTATATATTTTTATGCCTTCTTTTGTTGACATATCTACTAATTCTATTTCTCCATTTGTTTGTATTTTGTAGTCTAAGTTTGTGTATTCATTATTAAATTTTGCACCAACTACTTTACATTTGCTTTTTTCTATTTCTTTTTCTAGTGCTTCAGAAATTTTGGTTCCTCTTTTTATATCCATGGTCTTTCCTTTGTATGTAACTTCCACTTTTTTATCATTCCTTTCGTTTGTTGCAAACAGGTTTTTATTTATATTTAATAAGTCTAAATTGTGTTGTAATTATATAGTATACTAGTTTTATTTTAACATTTATTATTTTATATTATATTTTTATTCTAGTCAATAATTGTAATTATAAGGTATTAATTTTTGTTTTTTGAATATAATTATAATTAATTAATAAAATTTTTTATACAACAGGAAAGTCATACTTTCGGATTAGTATAAAAGTCGCTACGCTCCAAGGTTACACACAATTTTACTTGCGTAAAATTGGCGCACGAACAAATACGCGATGTGTAACTATGCTAAAATGTTAAAAAATTTTAATCACATCGCTTTTGTTCTATTCTTTTATTGCACTAACAAATATGTGATGTGTAATTATACTAAAATATTATAACTATTTAATCACATTTCTTTTGTTATAGCTAGATTGGAGGTTTTATGGAAGTAAACAGAATATATTCTATTTTAAATAATGATAAGAAGTTTGATGTTTTTTACGAGGACAGACCTGTTTGGATTCAAGAGATTAATGGTTCTATGGCTAAAGTGGGATTTGTTGATAATTTTGAAGAAAAAGATGTTTTTATTAAAGATTTATATGAAAGAAGTTTGTAAACATTTTTGCAACCTTGGAGCGTAGCGACTTTTTTATATACTAGGAAAGTATCACTTTCCTAGTATATAAAAAAAAAGCGAGCAGTTTTGCTCGTTTTTTTATGCAAGTCCGTATTTTTTCTTAAATCTATCTGCTCTACCTCCAACTGTGTCTTGTCTTAAATTACCTGTCCAGTATGGATGGCATTTTGAACATACGTCTACTTTTATATCTTTTTTTGTTGAACCTACTTCTAGTACATTTCCACATGCACATGTTATTGTTGTTTGGTTATATTCTGGATGTAATCCCTTTTTCATTTATTAGTCACCTCTTTCTAGTTTAAAATAAATTTTCCATATATTATATTAACATACTTTTTATAAGTTTTCAAGTTTTTGTTTAAATTATTTGTTATTTTCTTGTTTTGCTTCATTGTATAAATATTGTACAGATGCTTTTAGTTCGTCATTTAGTGCTACTTTATTTACCAATTTTGACATTACATTTATTATACATGCTATTATTAATATTAATATTCCTATCTTTTTCCAATATTTTGCTAGCATAGCGTTTCTCCTTAAAATTTATTTTACATATTTAATTATACTTTTATTTTTCACATTTGTCAATATTTTAGCTGTTTTTGGTTATACTAGTTAAGAAAATTTTTATTTCTAAATAGGAGCTGATAATTAAATATGAAAAAGGGAATTATAATTGCTATTGTTTTAGCTATATTAATAGCAGGTGGCTTATTTTATTTTTATAATAATAATTCTAATAATAATAGTAACTACGAGGCTCAAAGGACTGCAACAGAAAATAATACAACACAAAATTCTACTTCTAATGATGATACTGCCAATAAAGATGCTGAAAACCAAGTTGCCCAAGAAAGACAAGCTCAGGCTCAAGCACAAGCTGCTCAGGCAGCTACTCCTACTGAAGCCGAAGAAATAGCTTCTTTTTCTACTAAAATATATACTAAAGATAGTGCAAGGCAAAATAATATTAATATTACTTGCTCTACTTTAAATAATACTGATGTTGCAAATGGTGCTACTTTTTCTTTTTGTAATACTGTAGGAAAGGCTACTTCTAGTAAAGGGTATAAAGAAGCAGATATTTATACTGATGGTAAAAAGACTAAGGGCTACGGTGGTGGTAATTGCCAAATTAGTACTACTCTTTATAATGCTGTTTTAAAGGTGCCTAGTTTAACTGTTACAGAAAGGCATGAGCATAGTAATAAGGTTCCATATATTCAAAATGGAAAAGATGCTGCTGTTGCTTACGGTAGTTATGATTTTAAGTTTGTTAATAATACTGGTCATTCTATACGTATTAAGGCAGAAAATTCTAATGATTATGTTACTATAAGGTTAGTAAAATTGCTATAATAATTTTAAACAAGTTGCGCATGATTTTTATTTCATAAAATTTGGCGCTTAAACAAATTTACGGAAAGCCAACGAAAAAATTATAAATTTCGCTAATGAAATGGCTTTCCGATTTGTTCTTGTATGGGAAAATCGAGTTTTTCCTATACAAAAAGTCGCTTTGCTCTATTTTTCTTTTTCTATATTTATGTCCTTTCCATTAGTTGTAAGTGTGATTGTTCCATTTTGATTTGTATTGTATATTGTAGCTCCTATATTTTCTAGTCTACTTAATATATCTGGTTTAGTATTTTGATCTGTTGTAATTATTGCAAATTCTGGTTTGGTTTGGTCTAAAAATTCTACAGATGTTCCCATGTCCGAACCATGGTTTCCTACTTTTAACACATCTATATCTTCCCAATCTTCTTCTGTTTCTGTTTTTGTTTCTGCATCACTCATAAATAAAAATCTTTTTTCTCCATAAGTTATTTTTATTATTATTGAAGAATAGTTTATATCTTGTGGCTCTACTTTAGCAGAAACAATGTTACATGCTGCATCTCCTAATTTAAATATTGCTCCTTCTTCTGGTGATTTTATTTTTAGCCCTTTATCTTGTATTGCTACAACAGAGTCTATAAATAGCTCAGAATTTATTTGCACACTTGGTAAATATATATTTTCTACTTCAAAGTTTTCTAATATTTTTTTAAGACCACCTATGTGTTCTTCATTTGGATTTGTTATAAATATATAGTTTATTTTTGCAATATTTTTATTTTTTATATAATTTACTGTGTTTTCTTCTTGTTCTTTACTTCCTGTATCTATTAGCATTACTTGGCCATTGTTTTCTATTATTGTACAGTCTGCTTGACCTGCATTTATGTATTCTATTTTTAAATCGGTTTTGGGTTCTTGTTTTGATATTTCTTCATTTTCAGTGTTTTGAATTGTATTATCTGTATTTATATTTTGTGTATTATTTTTAGGTGAGAAAAAAATTTCGTCTAATACAAACAAAATTGCAAATAGCAAAACTAATATTATAAATATTTTTATTGCTTTTTTACTATTTTTTTTATTTTCGTTTTTCATATTCTTCCCCCTTATATTGGATGTTTATAGGTCTGTTATACTTGTTTTAATTTTTTTCCAGCTTTTCTATCATTTTTAAAAAGGCTTTTTCTCTATGTGTTACTTTTAAATCTTCTGGTTGCATTTCGCTCATTACTACATCAAATCCGTCTGCTATAAATATTGGATTATATGTTAGTTTTCCCATTTGCCCTGGCTTTGTAGCAATTTTTCCTCTTGTTTCTCCTCTTTCTACTATAATTTTTCCATCTGGCATTATTGCTGTTAATACACATACAAATGTTGCTGTTCTTTTTCCTTCTGGTATTTCTTTCATTTCGTTTAGTAATTTGTTTAACACTACTTCTTGTGGTGCATGGTCTCCTGCATATCTTGCACTTAATACTCCTGGTCTTCCGTTTAATTCGTCTACACATAAACCTGCATCATCTGTTATAATTATTTCGTTTATATTGTTTTTATTACAATATTTTTTTATTGCTTCTGCCTTTATTTTTGAATTTTCTTCAAATGTTTTTCCATCTTCTATAATTTCTTCATTAAAGCCTATATCTTTTAATGATAATATTTCTAATTCTATATTTTTTTGTGTTTTAAAAAATCTTTTTACTTCTTCTATTTTTTTGCTATTTCCTGTTCCATATATAAATTTCATAAATATTCTCTCATTCCTTAATCGCCTTCAGCAAAATTACATTTATGGAAGGCTTATTTTTTTATTCTTATATATTTTTGCGAATTTTTTAAATTTTTATGCCTTGGTTACTTTCTGGTTTTTGCAATATTTCGTTCCAAAGTTCTTCTCCTAATTCTATTCCAAAAATTCCTTGTATATATTCATTCATTCGTTTTGGATATATAATTGTATCTTCTCCTATTTCTGCAACTAATGTGCTTTCTTCTTCTTGAATTTTTGCAATTTCTTCTAATGAGTGTGTTTCTCCATCATACATAAATGCTTCTGGGAAACCTAATCTTGCTTCTTCTAGCAATCCTTCTGTATCTAATGCTACAATTTCTGGTGTCATAATAAAGTTTGTATATCTACCATCTTCTATAATAACTGCTGCTAAATCTCCTTCTTTTGTCATATACATTTTTGTTACTATCATCTTTTTTATCTCCTTTACATATATTTTACTGTATGCATCGCTGGAGCGAAGCAACTTTTATATTAATTAGAAAGTATTACTTTCTAATTAATATAAAACAGTTATATTTAATTTGTTTGAATTATATCATACCTAAAATTGAATAGCAAGAACAAATCGGAAAGCCATTTTATTAACAGCATTTAAAACTTTTTCGTTGGCTTTCCGTAAATTTGTTCAAGCGCCAATTTTACGTAAGTAAACTAAAGTGCAACAGTGGAGCAAAGCGACTTTTATAATAATTTTATTGATTTTTACCATTAAATAAAATCATTTATTAAATTTTTAATTTGTTAAACAGAAAAAAATAACAACTCTCAATTTCTTGAAAGTTGTTATTTTGCTTGGCTGGGCTGGCTAGATTCGAACTAGCGCATGCCAGAGTCAAAGTCTTTGAAGTTTGATGTTTGTTATTACTTTTTGTTTATGTTTAACATTTGATAAACCACCTATTTTTAGGCAAATTTTAAAATTATTTTTAATATTTTTTGATTTAATAATGTATATTAACTTTTGGATTTTTTTAAGATTTTGTTAGACATTTGTTAGACCTAAAAAATATTTAATAAATAACAGTAGTCTATCTCATGATATTTTTATTATTGTATATTTTTATAAAATTTGCATAAAATAATATTATATTTGAGATTTTTTCTCATTTTTGTTGACTTTTTTGATAAAAATTCATATAATACTATTATAGGAGATGAGAACAATGTTAATAAAATTTAATTTTAAAAACTTCAAATCTTT
>CALXAW010000016.1 GCA_944386375.1 uncultured Clostridia bacterium | reverse complement strand
TATTATTCCCAATAGTGCTTCATTTATTTTTTGTGCTCCTTGACTACCACCAAATATTAAAATTATTGGCTTTGTTTCGTTTAAGCCCATATTTTTTATTATATTTAATTTTTCATTAATATTATATTCTTTTTTTGTTATTTTTATTGGTGTACCTGTATATACAATTTTTTTATCTGTTTTTAGTCTTTCTTTTGCATCTTCAAATGAAATTAGTATTGTGTCTGCTTTTTTAGATAACATTTTTGTGGCCTTTCCTGGAAATGCGTTGCTTTCGTGTAATAGTACAGGTATATTATTTTTTTTGGCTGCCATTACAACTGCACCACAAATATAGCCTCCTGTGCCTATTACTATGTCTGGCTTAAATTCTTTTATTATTTTATTTGCTTCTTCTATTCCTTTATATGTTTTATATAATTTTTTGAAATTTTCTATCGAAATTTTTAGGCTTAATCCATATGCATCTATTGTTTTTAGTTCATAACCTGCTCTTGGAACTAGGTCATTTTCTAATCCTCTAGTTGTTCCTATAAATATTATTTTTGAGTCTTTTTCTTCTTTTTTTATTTTATTTGCTATTGCTAATCCTGGATTTATATGACCTGCTGTACCAGCAGCTGCAATTATAACTTTCATTTATTTTCCTCTTCCTATTTTTACTATTTTGCTCCCGCTCGGGATATATTAAGCAATACTCCTATTTCGCACAGTAATATAAATAAGGCCGTTCCTCCATAACTGAAAAATGGTAGTGGCATTCCTGTTGCCGGCATTGATGATGTTACAACTGCAATATTTATTATTACTTGTATTGCTACTAATGCTGTTATTCCTATTGCTACTAAGCTTCCAAACATGTCTGGTGCTCTCATTGCAATTAAAATTCCTCTCCATATAAATATTCCAAAAAGTATTATTACTATGGCACAACCAATAAAACCTAGTTCTTCTGCTAATACTGAAAATATAAAGTCATTATGTGGTTCTGGTATGTACAAATATTTTTGCTTACTTTCTCCTAAACCTGCTCCAAAAATTCCTCCTGAACCAATTGCATATAAACTTTGTATTACCTGCCATCCTGTGCCTGTAGCGTCTTTCCATGGGTCTAAAAATGTTATTACTCTTGTTAATCTATATGGCTCTATTAATATTAGCCCAATTATTCCTGGTATTCCAACTGTTACTCCTGTAACTAAAAAGTGCCAAAATTTGCATCCTGCCATAATCATCATTACAGAACATATGCCTATTATTACTATTGATGCACTAAAGTGTGGTTCTAATAGTAGTGTTGCTATTATTGGTGCTAAAAGACATACATGTTTTAAAAATCCTTTTCCATACAAACTTAATTGGTCTTTGTTTTTTACTAATATTCCTGCATAAAATATTATCATTAAAAATTTTACTATTTCTGATGGTTGAACTGATAATGAGTCTGTTACATAAATCCACCTTTTTGCATTATTTACTTCTCTTCCTACAAGTAGTACTAAAACTAATAGTATAAGTGATATCCACCATGCATGTTTATAAAATTTTTGGTAAAATCTATAGTCAATTTTTGATATTATACACATAAATACTATTCCTAGTACTCCAAATATTAGCTGTCTTACAAAATATTTATAACTATTGCCACTTTCTGAAAGTGCAGTTGGTGAACTAGCTGATAATACCATAACTAATCCTATAGCTAATAACAATAATACTGTTATTACTAAAGTATAATCAACTGGGTTATTTAGAAAACTTGAAAAACTTTTTCCTTTTTTCTTTTTAGCCATTATATTGTTATCCTTTCATTATATTATACTTATACCTACTACACATAAAGCTAATGTAGCTAAACTAAATACTATTACTACTTTACTTTCTTTCCAGCCAGATAATTCGAAATGGTGATGTAATGGTGCCATTTTAAAAATTCTGTTTCCTGTTTTTTTATAATATGCTACTTGTATCATTACAGATAGTGTTTCTATAACTGGTATTAATGCTATAACAATTAATAATAATGGAATTTTTAAATATATTGCCATTGCTGATATTATTCCACCTAAAAATAGTGAGCCTGTGTCTCCCATAAATACTTTTGCTGGATGTAAGTTAAACATTAAAAATCCTAGTGTTGCTCCTATTGCTATACTTCCAAAAACTACTATTTCTTCTACTCCAAATATTATTCCTATAACTGTTAAACATGTTATTATAATTGTACATATACTAGATGATAGTCCATCAATTCCATCTGTTAAATTTACTGCATTTGTTGTTGCAAGTATTATAAATATTACAAATGGAATATATAAATATACAGGTATGTTTATATATGTTTTTAATATTGGTATATATGTTTCTGTTCCAAGGTTTGCTCCTTCTATTAAAAATAATACATATGCTACAGATATAATTAGTAATCCTAACATTTTATAACTAGGTTTTAATCCTTTAGTGTTTTTTAATACTAGTTTTTTAAAGTCGTCTATAAATCCAACAATTCCTACACCTATTGATAAACATAAAAGTGGTATTAAGTTTTGTGCTATGTCATGCGCTCCATTTACTGTAAAATATATATACGCTAATGTAACTCCAATTATTGTAGATATCATCATTATTATTCCGCCCATTGTTGGAGTTCCTTGCTTTTTAAAGTGTGATTTTGGTCCATCTTCTCTTTCTATTTGACCTACTTTTAATTTTTTTAATATTGGAATTATTATTACTGCTAAAATTACTGTGATAATAAAAGAGGTAATTAATGTTTTTGTTTGAAAATCCAATTATAACACCCTTTCTATTTTTACTTTTGTTTACTATTTTTTTCTATTATTTCTTTTACAATTTTTCTTTCATCAAATGGATATTTTTTTCCTTTTATTTCTTGATAAACTTCGTGGCCTTTACCTGCTAATATTACTATGTCTCTTTTATTTGCCATTATTATAGCTTTTTTTATTGCTTCTTTTCTATTTACAATTACCTCATATTTTCCTTTTGTTTTTTCTATCCCTTTTTGTATATCTTCTATGATTTTTTCTGGCTCTTCTGTTCTTGGATTGTCTGATGTTATTATTGTATAATCTGCTATTCTTCCGGCAATTTCTCCCATTACTGGTCTTTTTGTTTTGTCTCTGTCTCCTCCACAACCAAATACGCAAATTACTCTTCCTGTTGTGTATGCTTTTGCTGCATTTAGTATATTTTCTAAACTTTCTGGTGAGTGTGCATAGTCTATCATTATTGGTAGCTCTTTTTTATTGTCTACCATTTCACTTCTTCCTGGTACTTTTACATTTAATAGTGCTTCTTTTATGCATTCTTCTTTTATTCCTATTTTTTTTGCAATAGAAATTGCTGCAAGTGCATTATATACACTAAATCTACCCGGAATATCTACTTTTACTCTTTCGGTTCTGTCTGCTAGTTTTACTCTAAAGTCTGCATATGAGTTTGTTACTGTTATGTCTCTTGCCATTAAATTTGCAAAATTGTCTATTCCATATGTTTGTATATCACTTTCTGGAAATAGATTAGGTACTTTTGCTGCATATAAATCGTCTGCATTTACATATCCTGTTTTGCACATTTTAAATAATTTTAGTTTTGCCTCAAAATAGTCTTTCATGTCTGTATGTTCTTTTGCACTTATATGGTCTTCTGAAAAGTTAGTAAATACTGCTATGTCAAAATTACAACCATCTACTCTATGTAATTTTAGGCTTTGTGATGATACTTCCATTACAACATATTCTACTTTTTCTTCTACCATTTGTGCAAATGTTCTTTGTAGTTCTAAACTTTCTGGTGTTGTTCTTTCATTGTCTTTTATTTTATTTCCATTTATATATGTAGCTATTGTTCCTATTAGCCCTACCTTTTTTCCTGCTCTTTCTAGTATTTCTTTTATCATATATGTTGTTGTTGTTTTTCCCTTTGTTCCTGTAATTCCTATTAATTTGAATTTTTTAGATGGATTATTATAAAAATTGCAACTACAAATTGCTAATGCTTTTCTGGTATTTGGTGCCATTATTAATACAACATCTTCTGGTAATTTTATTTTTTTTATGTCATATCCTTCTTCTACCATTATTACTTTAGCTCCTAAATTTATTGCTTCTTCTATATAATTATGTCCATCTTCTATACTTCCTTTTATTGCTACAAACATAAAGCCTGGTTTTATATTTTTAGATTCGTTTTCGATTCCTGTTATTTCTACTTCTATATTTCCCTTTGCCTTTAATCCTTCTAATCCGACTAAGGTTTTCTTTAATTCCATTTACATCTCTCCTTACATTCCGTTATATTATATAACTAATTTTTTGATTTGTATAGGATTTTACAAATTTTTTTGTAATTTAGAGTTGAAAGTTATTGTATTAGTTTTAATAATCTATATATATACAGCTTCCACTATATACATTTATTCCTGCTTGTGGAAGTTGATTTACAACTGTTATAGTTTTTTTATCTAGTTCTTCTGTTTGATTATTTATTTGTATTTCTAAACCATTTTCTTTTAGTATTTTTTCCGCTTCTTCTATTGTTTTCCCTATAATATCTGGAACACTAACTTCTGTTTTTTGTTCTATTTCGTCTATATTTCCTTGTTCTACTTCTAGATATGGTAGTATTTCGCTTAATATTTGACCTCCCACTGGTGCTGCAACACCACCTCCTTGGTGTCCTCCTTCTCCTGTTGGGTTATATAGTGTTATTAATACTACTACTTGTGCATTGTCTGTTGGTGCTATTCCTAAAAATGATGTTACATATTTATTTGTATTAACTCCATCTTCTGATGTCCCTGTTTTTCCTCCTATTTTATATCCTGCTACTTTGGCATTTTTTCCTGTTCCTTCTGATACTACTGATTCTAACATACTTAAAACTTTGCTTGCTGTTTCTTCTGATATTACTCTTTCTTTTTCTTCTACTGGTAGTTCTGTTATTTCTCCTGTTTGACTATTTACTATTTGTTTTACTAACCTTGGAGTAACTTTTGTTCCTCCATTTGCTACAGTACATGCTGCTGTTGCCATTTGAATTGGCGTAATCTCAAATCTTTGACCAAAACTTATTGTTGCAAGCTCTACAGGGCCTACTTTGCTTTGGTCTAAAAATATTCCTTTTGCTTCTCCTGGTAAACTTATTCCTGTTTTTTCTAAAAATCCAAATTTTTGTAAATAGCTATAATATTTTTCTACTCCTAGTTTTTGACCTAATCCTATAAAAACAGGATTACATGAGTTCATTAGTGCTTGCCTTAAACTTTCTGGGCCATGTGGCTTATAATATCTCCAGCATTTTATTCTTGTTCCTGCAACTTCTATTCCTCCTGTACAACAAAATTCCCCTTCGTTGTCTGTATCTGTAATTTTTTCTTCTAAAGATGCTGATGCTGTTATTATTTTAAATACTGAACCTGGTTCATATGTGTCTGCTATTGCTTTATTTCTCCACATTGCTTGTAAGTTTTCTGTTTTTTGTGACTGGTCTAATGTGTACCATACTGTTTGTAGTTCTTCTGAATTTATTGTGTATGGATCATTTAAATTATATCCTGGATAAGTTGCCATTGCTAGTACATCACCAGTTTTAGGATTCATTACTATTACATTTCCACCATCTGTACATACATTGTCTATACATGCTTCTTCTAAATATTTTTCTACAATTGACTGAATTGTCATATCTATTGATAAAACTAAATTGTTTCCATCAATTGCAGATTTGTACTTTTCTCCTTCTGTTCCTATTTCTTCTCCTGTTGCATTTGATAGTCTTTCTATTGAGCCTGGCGTACCTGCAAGTTCTGTTTCGTATTTTGCTTCTATTCCATCTAACCCTTGATTATCACTTCCACAAAATCCTATTACTTGTGATGCTAAATCTGCATATGGATAATATCTTTTTGTGTCTTCATCTATGTTTACTCCTGTTTGTATATTATTTTCTTGTAGCCATACTCTTAGCTCATCTGTTTTATCTTTTTCAACTTTTTTGACAATTGTTTCTATTGAACTTCTTTTTTTTACTTTTTTTAATACAGTATCATATTCTAATTCAAAAATATTACTCAAGGCTTGTGCTACTTTTTCTTTATTTTCATTTGCAATGTTTGTTGGATTTACTGTTACAGTATATACTGTACTACTTACTGCTAAAATATATTTTCCAGAGCTGTCATAAATTGTGCCTCTTTTGGGGTTTATGTTTCTGTCTAATGATTGTTGCTTATATGCTAATGTTTGTAGTTCTTCACCTTGAATTATCTGTATATATCCTATTCTTCCAATTAATAATGTGAGTATTAAAAAAGTTATAAAAAGTACATTTCTCATCTTTTTTTTATTTGAAATATTTTGGACAACCATTATCTTTCCTCGCTTTTATAACACCTTTTTATCAATATTATTTTTTTATTGGGATTTTTAGAACTATCTTTTTGCTTATATATTTCTATACTGCAACATCGGAGCATAGCGACTTTTATACAATAGGAAAGCATCACTTTCCTTTGAAAATAAAAATGTTTAATAGTTATTTTCACTTTGAGTTGCGAAACTTAAAGTTTCATATTATTTCCTATTGTATAAAAAAAGAGAAGTATTTTAATTTTTACTTCTCTTTTATATAAATAGTTTATATTGGTAACAATTTTACATTATAATGAAAATAGTGTATTACACCATCTATTCGATATGTAATATTAAAATTGTAATATGTATTATCTGCAACATTTTGATTTCCTCTTAGTGTTCCTGTTACACTCATTTCTGCACTTCCGCCTGGCTCTATTGTAGCATTTGATGTTGAATATCCCATATCTGTCCAAACACCATTTGGGTCATTACTACTTACTAACTCTATTTTTCCATTGGTAAAAGTTTTATCTGTTGTATTTGGTATTTGAAATGTTATTTTTACATCTGGATATACCCAATTAGTTACTTGCTTATATTCATGTTTTATAGTTGTTGTTATTGTATTTCCTACATATTCTTCTGCTGTTACCCTATATATTGTTGTTGCTAATGCAGTCATTTCAGTATTTGTTGTAAATCTTTCTATATTGTCTACTTCTCCTCTTGATGGTATTTGAATAGGTAATTGTTGTTCTGTATATGTTACTTTTATATTTCCTTCTATATTTAACTCTGTTTTCCACAACGAGTATGAAGTAGACATTATAACCATTATTATTATTAATACACTTACTATATACCATACTTTAAAAGCTTTATGTCTCTTTTTTATTTTTATTTTCATGTCTACCTCCTAGCCTTTTAAAATATATCTATATGTTGCATCCTCTGTTATTATTGTAAACCATGCTTCTTGTTGTTCATTATCGAAATAATATAGTATTGGTTTAAATAATTCTTCTGAAACTTTATATATTTCTGCAAAGTCTTTTACATAAACTTCATTTTCTGCACTTTCATGTGGTTTTGTACTTATTTGGACAATTTTGTCTTGGCACATTTTCAATATTTTATTTAGTTCTCTTCTATACTCATTTTTTACTCTATTGGTTGTTTTTGCTTGTAAAATATATTTTAATAATATTATTGCTATTATCAATATTATTATATCAATAAAAATTACTACTAGATTTATATCCTCAGTTTCATTATATTGCTTTGATATTTGTTCTGTTTCTTTTTTATTATTTTCTCCTGTTATTTTAGTTGTTTTATTAGCTAAATCTATTTGTATAGATGGTTCGTATTTTACCTCTACCGGTTCTTGTTCTATATCTGTTTGAATATTTATTTTTAAGATAACATTATATTTAGCAGATATAGACATTTCTAATTCTTTTTTAAATTCTTCTAATAGAGCATTTTTGCTTTTTAAATCTATTTGTAGATTTTCGTTAATATCAATTTGATTTGATTCGATTTCATTTGTTTGAGGTTGCAATATTACTTCCTCTTGCTCTATTATTTTTTGCTCTTCTCCATCTTTTGCATATGTTGCTTGTAGTTTTCCTATTATTGAATAAGTATATTTCAAATTAGTTGTTTTATCTGCTGTGTACTGATATTTTAAATTTAAATCTGTTGTGTCCATTAAATCTGTAACATATGCTATTGTATTATCTTCTTTGTTTATACTTTGGATATATTTATTATTTACTAAATTCACATTATAATCATAATTAAATTGATTTGTATAGTTATAAATTAGCTCTGTTTTTGTTTTTGTATTTTCTAGTGCAATATTCTTTACTAAACTGCTAATAGAGGTAATTAAAAGAACAATAGAAATAATTACTCCTATATATTTAGTAGACTTACGTATTTTATTATTGGAATTTGCTCTCATTTTTACCTCCCCATTAGTTTTCTTTTTGTAGTGTTTCTTTTTCAGCAATATTTAACCATATTGCTGGATATCCTAAGTATTTTATTTTATATACTACTTTCCCTATAAGTTGTTCTTCATTTACTTGTCCTTCATCTTGAGAATTATTGTTATCTCCTTTTGTTGAAAAATAGAAATTTCCATTGTTTTGATTTATTGCTATTACTCTATGTATAACTGTGTAATCTTCTAATTGGTATTCTATAATATCACCAACTTTTATATCATTTGCTGTACATTTTTGCACAATTGCTACATCTCCTACATATAATTCTTTTTCCATACTACCTGATGCTATAGCAACTGGTTTTATAGGAAATATGCCCATTGCAAAAAACAATCCTAATATTATTATTACTACAATAGGGATTACTGCTCTTGGATCTGAATTTGCTATACTTTCTCTATTTCTTTTAATATTAATTTTATTATTTGCATATCTGATATACAAAAATAATATTGTTGGTATTGTTATATTAATTATAGCTGTCATAACCCATGGTGAATTAGGCAATATAGGCGAAATCCAAAAATATAAATTTGTTATCAATTGATATATTGCTGATGGTATATAATTTCCTTTTATAGCTATATATGAAAATAGTACATTTTTTGCTATATTAGGTAATACCATTTCTACAAAGTATTTTGATACAGAATATATTGTAGCACTTTGTCCAATAATTCTATTTATTTCTATGTCTATTATTACATATATTATTGCTATTAATACTGCTATTTTCGTTTTGTCTTTTTCGTATACATTATTTATTAATCTATATCTTACATATTCTTTGGCTACTAATACGGTTCCAAATATCCACAAATTATGCAATACTCCTATTATTGATGTATTATATGGATTATTACCAAAAGTAACAAATAAACCAGATAACATATATGTAACAATGAAAACTATTGTTGCTATTAATGTATATTCTGTTATATCTTTTTTTATTTTCCTTTTTTCAATACTTTTTCCAAGTATATTAAATAATATAATTGAAAGACCTATCCAAAAAATTGGGTTTATTATATATAAATAAATTGTGTTTATATCTTTTACGAGTTTTATACTCCCCAACAGACCATATGTAAATATGGCTATTAAAATAACTATTGTCGCATTTTTTGATTTTTGCATATTCTTCCTCTTTGTAATTCAATAAAATAAATTAGGTTTTATTAGGCAATAAGAAAGTTCTTATTGCCTAATTATATTATTAATTATGAGTATGTGTTGGTGTTAAATCAACTGTTGTTGTATCTTGGTTATACTCATATGTGATTGTAAATGTTTGTTCATCTATTGATGTTACAGTTGAGTCTGGCTTCCATTGAATTGCATATTGTATAGTACATTTTTCCCCTGGTTCTAGGCGTTCTTCATTTGTTACAGTTGCTGGTGTTATAGTTATTTCACTTGATGTTAGTCCATCTATTACAGGTGTTGTTAACTTTGCTGGTGTGTTACCTGCATTTGTAACTGTAGCTTCTAACATTACAGCGTCACCTGGATATGCTAAATTTATAGTTGCTGTTATTTTGTCTTTCTTAGTTCCTTCAGTACTTGTTATTGTTGCACTTCCATATGACTCATTTGCTGTTTGTCCTTCAGAATCTTTTAATGCTACACTTTCAAATTTTACATCCCAAGTACCTAATGCATTAGCTGTACCCTCAATTGTTAATTCTGAAGAAAATGCCGCATATCCTACCGCTAAAGCCAACAGTAATACTATAAGAGCAATTACAATACTGTTCTTTCTAGTTTTTTTCATTATGTATCCCTCCTAATTTATTTTTTCTAATTAAATTTTACAAAACTTTTACTAATATTTCAATTTCAATTTCATTACATTTTTGTTACATAAACTCGAAAAATAATATTTTTTGTAATAATTTTGTAATACTTCTGTAATAGTTTTTTTGCATTTTTTATGTTATACTTATATTATCATATATTATAAGGGAGTTATTTGTAATGGAAAATACTAGCGATAAAAAAATAGAAAATAAATGTAGTACTCAAGAAATAAATGATTTGAATATAGTTTCTGAAGAAGTTACTTCTCAAACTGTAACAGATGAGGATAACCAAATTATATATAAAGAAAATAATAGTGTTCTAACTGTATCTGAAAAAGACAGAAAAGTGTTTTTACCTTATACTCATCACGAAATTTCTTTGTATTTAGAACAATATCCTAATGTATATTCTTCTCCGAATGATGTTATAGAAAAGGAATTTGTATTATCCTTAGATTATTATATGAACCATCCAACAGTTGCTAGGTTTAGAGAAGCATATGCCTTAATTAGAGACAGAGAATCTAAGACAATTGTAGATGCTTTAAAGTTTGCTTTTGAATATATGTTTAGATATGATATAAACCCAGCTATTATAGCAGGGTGTAAAACACAAGAACAATTTGAACATTATTTAGAATGTTTAGAAAAAAATGACTTAGACTCTTTTACTGATTTCACAATTAAATTTGAATTAAATCCTTTGGCATAATTTTAATAGAGTATCCACATACTCTATTTTTTCTTGAAACTTAAAATATTGTGTTATATAATGTTTATAGTATATTCTATATAGATTGGAGTGGTTGTAATGAATATATATATGAAAAAGGCTGATGAAAATGCTTTAAATGGAATATTAAATAAAGAAGGTGGACCATTTGGTGCTGTTATTGTTGATAAACAAAATAATATTATTGCAAATGGTAATAATAAAGTTTTGTTAAACAATGACCCTACTGCACATGCTGAGATTGTAGCAATTAGAGAAGCTTGCAAAAAACTTGGAACTTACGATTTGTCTGGCTGTACTCTTTATACTTCTTGTGAACCTTGCCCTATGTGTTTATCTGCTATTATTTGGTCTGGTATTAAAGATGTTTATTATGCTTGTACTAGAACAGATGCAGAAAATGTTGGTTTTAGGGATAATGTAATTTATGAGTATTTAAGTGGCGAGCATCCAGATTTTATTAATCTTGTTCAAATAGATAGAGAAGATTGTTTAGACACTATGGAAAAATATAAAAAAGATAATGGTATAATTTATTAATTTTTATAGTATTTAGTATTAATATGCATTGTTGGAGCATAACAATTTTAATATTTTCTATAATATGATTTTAATTTATATTATAGAGAATATTTTTTTATTATTTTCTAAAAATATTATTAGTTAATTTTTTTAGGAGATTTATATAATGGAAAAAAATATTATTCCTATAATTATTTTAATTACTTTATTGTATATGGTTTTATCTAATATTAAAAAGGAAAAGAAATTATATAATTTAGCATATATAGACCCTATTACAGGCCTTGGTAATTTTAATTTTTTTATAGAAAAAATTACAGAAAATTTAACTAAATCTAACAATTCCACTTCTTATATGCTGATGTTAGATATAAAAAAGTTTAAATCTTTTAATAAAAAATATGGACATGAAGTGGGTAAATTAATATTAGAAAGTTTAGGAAATAGGTTAAGTAGTATTCTTCCTGATAGTGCTATTGTTTCTAGATTTTCTAGTGATGTTTTTGGTGTTTTGTTAACTTCTTCTGATATTGATTATTTTATAGATATTATTACTGATAAAACTAAATATATTGTAATTGGTGAGCAGTCTTATAGTTTACAACTTTATATTGGTGTTTATAAATTGGTTGATACAGATTTTGATGCTTATACTATTATTGATAAATCTAAAATTGCTTTAGAATTAGCTAAAGAACAAATTGTAACAAATGTTGCATTTTATAATAGTGATATAGAAAAACAAGTATTAAAAGAACAAGAGATAGAAAGTATTATGGAACAAGCTCTTTTGAATAATGAGTTTAAGGTTTTTTATCAACCTAAAATTGATTTAAATTGTCCTAATAATATTTGTGCAGAAGCTTTGGTTAGGTGGCATTCTAAGAATAGAATTATTTCACCTTCTGAATTTATTCCATTGTTTGAAAAAAATGGTTTTATTTTAAAATTGGATTTATATATTTTTGAAGAAGTATGCAAGGCTTTAGTTTTTTGGAAAAGTAAATATAATAAAATACCTCATGTTTCTGTAAATGTTTCTAAAGAGCATTTTTATGTTAAAGATTTTATTGTTCAATATGCTAAAATAGTTAAAAAATATGGTTTGATTAATCATAATATAGAATTAGAAATAACCGAAAGTGCTACTGTTAATGATAATATAGATATTTTTGAAATTATAAGAGATATAAAAAAACAAGGTTTTTTAATTTCTATAGATGATTTTGGTACTGGGTATTCTTCTTTGAGTATGTTGCAAAGTTTAAATATTGATACTATTAAAATTGATAAGTCTTTTGTTGATGTTATTGATATACAAAAACCTAATAAAAATATAATTCAAGATATAATTTTTTTAGCACATAAGCTTGGATTAAAAACTGTTGCAGAGGGTGTGGAAAATAAGGCTCAATTGGATTATCTAAAAGGGTTAAATTGTGATTTTATACAAGGATATTATTTTTCTAAACCTCTTGAAAAAGAAGATTTTGAACAAATCGGAAAGCCATTTTATTAACGGCATTTAAACTTTTTCGTTGGCTTTCCGTAAATTTGTTCAAGCGCCAATTTTACGTAAGTAAAATTGTGTGCAACGTTGGAGCGAAGCGACTTTTATACAATAGGAAAGTATGACTTTCCTATTGTATAACAAAAATATATTGCTCTATAGATTATATATTTAATTTTTCTATTCACAATATTGGAGCGAAGCGACTTCTGGTATAGGAAAAATCAATTTTTCCTATACCAGAAAAAAACCTTGAATGTACTTATATAAAGCACTTTCAAGGTTTTGGTTTTTGGAGCAGGTAGTGGGAATCGAACCCACGTCATCAGCTTGGAAGGCTGAGGTTCTACCATTGAACTACACCTGCGTGTTTGCTTATTACATTTATAGATTATAAACTCTATTTTGTCATTTGTCAATACTTTTTTAAAATTTTTTTCAAAATTTTGGTGCGTTTTTTTATGATTTACCTAATAGCTTTTTTTCTATTAGGTAAATCATTTGCATTAAAATATTCTTAGTACATCATTATAAGTAACATATAAAGAAAGTGTTATTAATAGTGAAAATCCTATTAATGTTATTGTTGCTTCTGTTTCTGGCTTTAGTGGTTTTCTTCTAATTGCTTCTATAATAAGTAATACTATTTTTCCTCCATCTAGTGCTGGAATTGGTAATAAGTTTGTTACACCAAGTGATAATGATATTAGTGCTAATATATAAATAAAGTCTTGTAATCCATTTGTTGAGGCAACCATGTCTGAAATTCCAACTGGTCCCATCATTTGGTCTACACTTATTTTTCCTGAAAATAACTGTTTTAAATTTTCTACTATTGAAAAGGTAAATTCTTTTGTTTCTGTTAGCCCATATTGAACATGATTTATAAATGTATTTTCTGCCATTTTAAATGCTATTCCTAAATAATATTGTGGAATATAGTCTGGAATTAAATTAACATCTATATATTCTCCATTTCTTTCAAGTGTAAATAAAATTGTTTCTCCTGTATTTTTACTTATTAAGTCTAATACTTGGTATGGATCGCCATTTACATTTTGACCATCTACTTTTATAATATTGTCATTTGTCTGTATTCCTTGCTTTTCGGCTGCACTTCCTTTGTCAATAGCTATTATTTTACTATCATTACTTAAGTATATTCCTGTACTTTTTACTTTTCTTTCTACTGGAACCATATTTATATCTATTATGTTTCCATCTCTTTCTATTTTTAAGTTTAAGTTCTCGCCATTATAATTTTCTAAAATATTTGTTATGTCATCTTTTATGTTTATTTTTTGACCATTTATTTCTATAATTTTATCACCAGATTGTATTCCAACTTTTTCTGCTTCTTCTCCTTGTGTTGGATAATCTACAACATTTGATACATACACTCCTGTAGATGCCATTAATACAAAGTATATTACAAGTCCAAATATTATATTTACTGTAGCTCCTGCTACTACTATTGCAATTCTTTTAGGAATACTTGCTTTAGAAAAAGAACCTTCTGCATCAGAAGCTTCTTCTTCTCCTTCCATACTTACAAATCCACCAAGTGGTATAAGTCGTAGTGCATATTTTGTTTCTTTTCCTTGTCTTTTCCATATTGTTGGACCAAATCCTATTGCAAATTCGTTTACTTTTACTTTGCATAATTTTGCAATTAAAAAATGTCCTCCCTCATGTATAAATATTAAAAATCCTAATAAAAATATAATCTTAATTGCTGAAATTACAAAACCAATCAAAATATCCCTCCGAATTAGTTTATTTTGAAATTTAATTATTTTTATAACATTGTACTTAGCATTATATATGCAAATGGTGCTATAAATAACAGGCTGTCTATTCTATCTAACATACCTCCATGACCAGGTATTAACTCACTATAATCTTTTATTTCTACATATCTTTTTATTATTGATGCTATAAAGTCTCCTATTTGGCTAATAATACTTAGTATTAATGCAATAATTGCTATATTTATATATGAATAGTCTAATCCTAAACCATAATTTACACCATATGTATAAATTAGCATAACCACAACTGCACCAATTATTCCTCCTATGGCTCCTTCTACTGTTTTTTTAGGACTTATACTACTAAGTTTATGTTTACCAAAGTATTTTCCTACAAAATATGCAAATATGTCTGTTGCCCATGCCGCAAATATAGCATACCAAATTAGGACTTTTCCATTTTCCATATCTCTTATTTGTGTTAACATCATTATAAAAAATACTATATATATAATTCCAAAAAAAGTGTATACTACATCATTAAAGTTTGTTTTCATTTTGCTTATTATTACTTTTAAAAATAATAATAAAAATAGAATAGGAATAGCAAGTATTGCTATTATACTAATATATTCTATTGGTATAAGGTGTATTACTGCTATACTTAAACATGCTAAATAACCAATCCATCTAATTGGATTTGATTTTTTAGATACTGCTTCAAAATATTCGTGTATACTTATCATTGCTATAATACTTAGTGCTATATCTACAATATATTGATTTCCTAGAACTAATACTAGTAAAACTAGCGGAAATCCTAATAGTGCTGAACTTATTCTTTTCCAATCCATAATATTCCTCTTTTATTTCTTTTTTTCTAATTTGCTCCAAATTTTCTGGTTCTTTTTTGATATTCTAATATTGCATTGTCTAAGTCTTGTTCATTAAAGTCTGGCCAGTTTTTTTCTACAAATAAAAATTCAGAATAAACTGATTGCCAAGGTAAAAAATTGCTTAGTCTTAATTCTCCACTTGTTCTAATTAGTAAATCTGGATCTGGCTGGCCTGCTGTATATAATTTATTAGATATTAACTGTTCTGTTATATCTTCTGGTTTTAATTTATCTTCTTTTACTTCTTGTGCTATGTTTTTTACAGCTTCTATTATTTCGGCTCTACCACCATAATTTAATGCTATATTAAATACAACTCCTGTATTATTTTTTGTTCTTTCTATACATTTATATATGCTTTTTTTCATTTTATCTGATAGTGCTTCTATGTCACCTAAAAATTGTACTTTTATATTTTCTGTATCTGCTCTTTTAGAATAGTCGTCTAAATAGCTTTGCATTAAAAACATTAATGCACTTACCTCGTCTTCTGCTCTTTTCCAATTTTCTGTTGAGAATGCATATACTGTTATATATTCTAATCCTATTTTATTTGCATATCTAACTACTTTTTCTAATGTTTTTGCTCCTTCTTTGTGTCCCATATTTATTGGTATTCCTTTTGCTCTAGCCCATCTTCTGTTTCCATCCATTATTATTGCTATATGCTTTGGCATACTTTCTTTATCAAAACTCATTTATTTCTCCTCGTTATTTATTTCTATTTTTAATATATATTGCTAATTCTTTTAAAAATTCTGCTTTTTCTCCATATTCTTTTAATTCGTTTATTGCTTCTTCTGTTATTTCTTCTAATATTCTTTTTGCTCCTTCTAATCCATATTTAGAAACATATGTAACTTTTTTTAGTCTTGCATCATTTCCTACTGGCTTTCCTAAAATTTTTTCATTTCCTTCTACTGATAATATATCGTCTTTTATTTGAAAGGCTAAACCTATTTTTTCTGCATAGTTTGTTAATTTTCTTAACTCAACTTCCGTTACTTCTGCTAGTATTGCTCCCATTCTTACACATAATGTTAAAAGTGCTGCTGTTTTGTTTTTGTGTATATATTCTAAACAGTCATCACTTATTTGTTTTCCTTCACATTCTGTGTCTATATGCTCTCCTGCTATCATTCTATCAACAGCTTTTGCAAATTCTTCAAATATTTTTGCTTTTTTAGTTATATTTGTAATATCTTTTTCTCTGTTTATATCTTCTGCTATTGTTATATATGCTTGGTTTAATAAGCTATCTCCTGCTAAAATTGCTGTTGCTTCATTAAATTGTTTATGGTTTGTTGGTTTTCCATGTCTAAAGTCATCATTGTCTATTCCTGGTAAATCGTCATGTATTAATGAAAAGTTGTGTACCATCTCTATTGCTACTGCATATGGCATACAAGTTTGTATGTCTGTTTTAAATAGTTTATATACTGCAATTACTAAAGTTGGTCTTAGTCTCTTACCTCCTGCCATTAGGCTATATTCTACAGCATCATTTAATTGTTTTTCTGGACATTCTTGTTTTCTTAAATATTTTTCTAGCTCTTCATTTATTATATTTTGGTAGTTTTTTAATTGCTTTTTAAATTCCATCATTTTCTCCTTAATATAAGTGTGCTAATAACAATTTATACTGACATAATTTCTTTTTCTTTTGCTTCTAATATATTATCTATTTCTTCTACTTTTTTATCTGTTAATTTTTGAATTTCGTTTTCTGCTGCTCTTAGTTCATCTTCTGTTATTTCTGAATTTTTTTGTTTTGTTTTAAATTCGTCTATTCCATCACGTCTTGCAGCTCTTACAGAAACTTTTGATTCTTCTGCATATTTTTTTACTTCTTTTACTAATTCTTTTCTTCTTTCTTCATTTAGTTCTGGAAACGCAAGTCTTATAACCTTTCCATCATTATTTGGGTTTATTCCTATGTCTGAGGCAATTATTGCTTTTTCTATTTCTTTTAATATACTTACATCCCATGGTTGTATAACTATTAATCTTGCCTCTGGTACCGAAATTCCTGCTACTTGGTTTATTGGTGTTGGTGTACCATAGTAGTTTATTCTAACTTTATTTAGTATTGCAGGATTTGCTCTTCCTGCTCTTACTTCTGATAATCTTTGTTCTAAAGATTCTATTGCTTTTTCCATTTTTTCTTCAATTTCACTATAATCCATATTTAAAATCTCCTTTATATTTTATTTTACTATTGTTCCTATTTTTTCACCTTTTACAGCTCTTACTATATTTTCTGGATCTGCTATTCCAAATACTAATAATGGTATATTATTATCTCTACACATTGCTGTTGCTGTTGAATCCATTACTTTTAAATCTTTATTTAAAACATCTATGTATGAAATTTCTTCAAATCTGATTGCTTGTGGCTCTAATTTAGGATCTGCTGAATATAC
>CALXAW010000015.1 GCA_944386375.1 uncultured Clostridia bacterium | reverse complement strand
GTTCATTGGTTTATCCCTCCTAATCCGTTTTAGAAGTATGTTATTTTAGATAGTAATAAAACTGAGCCAGAGATAGATAGAATATACAAACAGTTTTAGAAGTATGTTATTTTAGATAGTAATAAAACGAAAAATTGTTCCTAAATCGTTACTATATCGTTTTAGAAGTATGTTATTTTAGATAGTAATAAAACTAATTATTAAAGCAAACAAACAAAGCCAGAGTTTTAGAAGTATGTTATTTTAGATAGTAATAAAACAGAATAGAAAAGGAGAAATACTACACTGCGGTTTTAGAAGTATGTTATTTTAGATAGTAATAAAACCTATTTTACCTCTGCTATAACCTGTTTTATGTTTTAGAAGTATGTTATTTTAGATAGTAATAAAACTAAAATAACAATATTTTGAAAGCAATACAGTTTTAGAAGTATGTTATTTTAGATAGTAATAAAACGTCTTTCATTTCTTCTAAATAATCTAAATGTTTTAGAAGTATGTTATTTTAGATAGTAATAAAACCTACATACTCCTGTAGGTTGTCCATAAACTGTTTTAGAAGTATGTTATTTTAGATAGTAATAAAACAAAAACAAGAACAAAGTATTGAAAGATTAAGTTTTAGAAGTATGTTATTTTAGATAGTAATAAAACAACGATATGCACTAGGAAGAATGACATACAGTTTTAGAAGTATGTTATTTTAGATAGTAATAAAACATTAGCTTGCGAGTTTATACCATTTATTAAGTTTTAGAAGTATGTTATTTTAGATAGTAATAAAACCAAAAGAAGAGTTTATAAAAAGAAACACAAGTTTTAGAAGTATGTTATTTTAGATAGTAATAAAACTTTGCGTGAGGGGTGTAGTCCCTAGGAGGGGTTTTAGAAGTATGTTATTTTAGATAGTAATAAAACAGTATTTGATAGAACATTATCATCAGATAAGTTTTAGAAGTATGTTATTTTAGATAGTAATAAAACTACAAGCTTAAGCAAACAAATAGGATATTTGTTTTAGAAGTATGTTATTTTAGATAGTAATAAAACTTGCACCTTTTCCTCTATTGCAATCCCTACGTTTTAGAAGTATGTTATTTTAGATAGTAATAAAACTGATAATGCATCAGATGAGACAGAGAATGTGTTTTAGAAGTATGTTATTTTAGATAGTAATAAAACATATACATACATAGAAGGTAGTGCTAGAACTTATACGCGAAAACAATTGAAGGCTTGGGAAAATGAAAAAGTTACATATAACGGTAAAAAATAAGCAAGTATGAAGCAGCACAGATGCAAAGAAGAATGGAAAGACAAATAAGACAAGATAAAAAAGAATTAATTGTATATCATAGATTATTAAATAGCGATAACAAAGATTTAGATATAGATATAGTACAGAACAAGTTTAACATTACATCAAATAAGTTAAAACAAAAAGAAAGAGAATCAAACATTTCTTAAATTAAACAGATTTTAATAGAGATAAAGCAAGAGAATATGGAAATGGGATAAATAGAAGCTTGTCACAAAAAATAACTTAAGCATCTAAAAAGATTGAAAAAATAAAGAAATGTTGTATAATAGTGCTATGCCGTTGGGAAAGCAATTAGGTTTTGTTGACAATAGAGGAGCGCAAACATTTATACCTAAAAATGCAGAAATAACTAGTATAATTGAAATAGTAGGTGAGGACACAAAGGTGTTTAAAAAAGCAAACAAATATATAGAATTATATGGTGGGAAGAACCTAAATTGGAGTAAAAGAGAAGGAAAAATAGAAAGTGATAAATATATATTCGATATTCATTGGGTGAAAAACAAAAATGGAACTATGTATGATTGGAAAATAAAAAACAAAACATTAAAGGAGGAGAAGAATTGAAGGTAAGATATATAGGTAAGAGTTTTGGCGTAGAATGTTTAACAAATGGTAAAATTTATGAATGCATTGGAATTGAAGATGGAATGTTAAGGATTATTGACGATAGTGAAGAAGATTATTTATATTCGGCAATCCAACCCGGGTCTTTAGAATATCCGGAATTATGCGGGAAATGGGAAATTGTAGAAGATAATGAAAATGAAGATTTATCAAAAATTATAAAATAATCTAAGTTATTTAAAGAGCTAGAAATAGTTCTTATTTTTATGTCTTTTTTTACAGGAGAAGGATTAAAAGAAGAACTTGGAACACATCGACGGACGATAAACGGGAGGTAAATATGGAAAAAGAAAAGAAATAAGAAAATCAAAACACAAATACGGCGAAGAGAAAAAAGTTGAAGGAGCTGGGAATGTAGATACTCAAACTACAAATAAAAATGAGGAAGAGGCTAAAAATGACATAAAAGCAGAGGCACAAAAAACATTGGAAATAAAGAAAATGAAGTAGTAGGTTTTATAAATAAAGATGGCACTTCAAAAGAACTTGAATAAATTATAAATATTACAAAAATCTGTATAAAAAAACTCATAGCATTACAGGCTAGCTGTATGCTATGAGAAGATCAAACGTGAAGCTACAGAACATCGAGATATTATAATATGTATATACTATAATATCTTTAAGAATTATGCATCTACATATTAAGTATATACTAATTAAAAAATAAAATCAACTAATTTTAAAAAATTTGTATAAAAAATATATAAATTTAAATATATGGTTTACTTGCTAATAACGAAAAAATATGATATTTATATATAAAAAATAGGAGAAAAGGTATGGAAAGAACATCAATACTAAAATATATAGAAAATAATATAGAAAGAAATGGAAAATTAAGAGAAAATTTTACTTTAGAACCATATAAAAAGATAAATCCAAAAGGCATAAATTTTATAGATGGGGCAGAAGATGGAATGATGTTATTTCACATGAAAGTAGAACCTCAAAAAGAAGAGATACTATATATTACAAATCTTATAAAAAAAGCAAGCAAAGATAATATTGAAGAAACATGTATTAAACTAGACGAATATTTTGCAAATAATAAAATAAAAACACTGCCAAATATGGATTTAATAATAGACGATATACGTAAAAACGCCAAAAATGTAGACCCAAATGCATTACTAGACCTTGCAGTACGTATAATAGCAAATACAAGAAATATAGAATTGATGAAACTAGGAATATGTTTAATAGGTATGATAGATGTATCAAGAAATAAAGGCCTAGTAGAAGTTTTAGAAAAAATAGCCTTAAGTGACGAATTTTCGTTATATATAAATTATGTAATAAGAAACTGGAAAAATGCAAATGAAATAAGATTTATGCTAGCAAAAAAATTAGATGGATGGGGAAAAATACATTTAGTAACATCATTAGAACCAACCACAGAAAATATAAAAGAATGGCTTATAACAGAAGGATGCAAAAATAAAATACATTTAGGGTATTTAGCAAATATTGTAGCCAAAAAGATAGATATAATAGATGTACTACATAGAAATAAACTAAACAAAAAACAGTTAGAAGGTATTGACTATATAATGCAAGGGCTACTAGAAAAAGGTCCAGTAAGTGGAATAGAAAGGTTCTCAGATTCTACGGAGTTATTTGAATCATATATAGAACAATTTAAAAAGGTAATGGATGATATTAATTTTTATCACATACCAGTAATGATTTCTAGATACTTAGCATATAAAAAAGAAAGGACAGAAGAAGAAGACTATATATTTTTAAAAATAGGAGACTTAATAGAATGTGAAAAGGCTGTTCAAACTCTAAAAAAAGCCATACTTAGTGGAGAAACAAAAAAATTTATACAGGCAATTGAAGTAGCAACTATAGATTCTAACATACCAGTAGAAGAAGACATATATAAGGTATATAGTGAAGACCCATTTAATAGATTTGATGCATTTCCATATTTAGTTAGTGCACCTAAATATGCTAAAAATACAATATATTTAATGGAACATTCACAAAATTTTAAAGAAAATTATAAACAACCAGAACCAATATTGTGGAGCAGTGATAACTATGCTACTAATTTGACATATATAATTCAAATATTAAGCCATTATCCATTTACATGTAATAATATAATAGTTGCTGGGCTAAAATCAAAAACAATACATCCTAGAAATGCAGCAATTAATACAATAATAGAATGGCAAAATAAAAGTAAAAAAGATATAAAAGATTTTCCAAAAGAAATATATATTGCATTACAAGAGTTGCAAAAAACAGAAATGGTAAAAGTGTGTAAAGAAAGAATAAATAAAATTTTAAAAATAGAAGAAGATTTAAGCAATTATAAAGAACCACCAGTAATCTTTAGAGAGCCATCAACAAAGCCACTAAATATAGACTTATACAGTGAGGAAATTGAAAAACTATTTGAACCACAAATAATTTTTAGAGGAACTGACTATTTCGAAAATAATATGATATATTCATGTATACAAAAAGAAAATAAATATATAGGATACATTCAAGGAACAGAATTTGGAAAAGAATATGAAGTAGAAATAGAGATAAATGGAAACACTATAAAAAGTATGAAATGCAATTGCCCATATACAGGAAACTGTAAACATGAATATGCAATGATATTGTATTTAAGAAAAGAAAATACTTGTCTTAACTAAAATTAAGACAAGTATTTTTGTATAGATTCAGCTACATCTCTACCGTTTCTTGCAGCCCATGCCACAGTAGATTTAGTGCCAATTAAATCTCCACCTGCGAAAACACCTTTAATAGATGTCATAAAATTATCGTCAGTTTTTATATAACCTTTTTTATCAAGTTCTATTCCTAAAGAGCTAACTAGAGCACTTTCAGTATGAGAGCCAACGGCCATCATAACATAATCTGTTTCAAAAGAAAAATTACTATTTTCTATGTTAATAGGAATGGCTCGTAATTCACCCTCTTTTTGAACGAGTTCTGTTTTAACACATTCAATGCTATTTACACTTCCGTAGGCATTCCCGTTTATTTTTATAACATTAGTTTGAAACATAAAATTAATTCCTTCTAATTTAGCGTCTTCTATTTCTTTTCTTTCAGCAGGCATTTGTTCTTCTGCTCTTCTATACACAATAGTTACATCGCTACATCCCATATGTTTTACTGTTCTTGCAACGTCCATAGCAACATTGCCACCACCGATTACAACAACATTTTTGCCAGAATAGTTAGGATGTAAATTATGCTCAATTAGTTCGTTCCCTCCAAAAACGCCTTTCAAATTTTCACCTGGAATATTCATTTTAGAAGAAATATTTGCACCAAAACTTAAAAATATAGCATCATACATTTGTAAAAGTTTATTTAAGTTATAATCTTTGCCAAGTTCTTTGTTACAAATCACATTTATATCTAAATCCAAAATTTTTTGAATAGCATTATCTAATAAATTTTTGCTAAGTCTAAATTCTGGTATACCATGACGTAATAATCCGCCAAGCTTACTATGCTTTTCATAAATAGTAACATCAAATCCTGATTTAGCAAGAAAAGCGGCACAAGTAAGCCCAGCTGGACCTCCACCAATGATAGCCACCTTTTTTCCATTATTAATATCTGTTTTTTTAATTTTGTAATTATTTTTAATAGCAATATCTCCAACAAAAGCCTCTAAATCACCAATACTAACAGGTGTAGACTTAATGCCACGCACACAGCTACCTTGGCATTGCTTTTCATGTGGGCAGATTCTACCACAAATAGATTGTAATACAGTTGTTTCTAATAAAACATTATATGCATCTTCATACATACCACTTTTTACACATTTAATAAAATCAGGGATGTTATTACCCAAAGGACAACCCTTGTGGCAAGGCTTAACTTTACAATTTAAACAATAATTTGCTTTTTCGTTAATTTCATCTATATTATACTCCATCACAATACTCCTTTTAAATTTGTAAAAAATAACAACAATATTTTATGACTTTTTTGGTATAAAGTCAATTAAAACGACTAGCTGTTCTAGTAATTAGGGTGCATTACACCTAATTACTAGAACAGCTAGTATGTGTATAAGCATAGTAGCTTTTATACCATTATAAGAAAAGCGAGCTTTGTTATACTAATCCGAAAGCATTACTTTCGGATTAGTATAACAGGCGCTACGCTCCTAAAAGCGACCACCTCCGCCGCCTCCGGCCACCTCCGGCCTCCGCCACCAGAAGAACCGCCTCCAAATCCACCTCCAGAAGAGTATGAACTACTAGAAGAGATTTCTGTAGTAGCAGAGCGAGTGGCAGAATTAACACTAGAACTTAAATCTCTAATTAAATTGTTACTAATGCTTGAATATATTAATAAATTGCTATCTATAGTGGTATCATTTGTATTGGTAATATATAACTTCATCCTTTTTTCTACTTTGTCAGCACAGCCTAAAACCATAGCAGTAACTAAATATTTTTCCCATAAAGTTATTTCTGGTAAATCTTTTTCGTCAAAATTACTAAAATCCTCTAAAAAACGTTTATGTGCAAGCCATTTTGAATATTCTTCCATACCTAATTGTGTACGAGGTTTATATTTGGAAGATATAACTATACTTACAATAGCAAAAGATACAATAAAGCCTATGTATAGTAAAAACCAAGGCATAATTCTACCATAAACTACACCAGGTGAAATAACACAAGCGGCAATACTAAGTAATATTATAATTAATATACAAGTATGAGAAAAACTACTTTTCTTAAAATACTGCTTCTCTTCAGCCTCAGTTTTAGTAGTAGTTTTAAAAGCTTGAATCTTTTTTAATAAGGCTTTTGCTTTAATACTAGAATTAGCACCATAGCGCTTTAGTTTAGCTAAACTACACTTATTGTCTGAGCCAACCATATTAAATAGTAAATTTAAAACAGTTACTTCTGCAGGAGTTCCAACATAATTTGTATCTTTTAAAATTAAAGAAATATCATCTTTTTTACTATCTTTTTCGTATTCAAGGACTTTTTTAGTTATCAAATTTAAAATAGTAGCAGAAAAACCGTCATTTGTAGATTTACCTTTTACAAGATACTCAATAACATTTGGATTGTCATCTGAAGGAAAATCTCGGTAATATTTTTCTTTAAAAGTATGTTTTTGAATATATTGTTTTCTTAAAACATATACATCTATTAATAAAATAATTGCTAAAAGTGCAATTGCTATTTTTATAAAAAATGCGCGAATCCCAGCTTCTTTTTGAGCTAAAGTATTTTCTAAATCTGGAACAAATGCTAAATATGTAGCTTTAGCATCTTCGTCAAACCCTTCTTCAACATCTTCTACAAAAGACTCTAAGCTATATCTAGTCAAATATGTATAATTATCAACTGTTAAAAAATGCAAATCTTCGTCTAACTCTTCTTTCCAATTAGAATTAACTTGCTCTTTTGTTTTATTTATTCTGTCTAAAAATATTTGTTTATTTTCATTAGAATTATCTAATTCGTTTACATATTCTAAAGCCATATTATAATAGTAAATAGTTAGATTCTCTTCTAATTTATAAACTGCCTCATTAGCTCTATTTTCCAAATTTAGTTTAGCAAGTTCTCTAGTGCGATTTGCCTCATCAGCTAATGCACTTTCGACTTTTAAAATGTTTTCTCTTCCATCAACATTAGACTTTTTAGTAGCAGATGGTACAAGAGATTTATCAAACATAATTCTTATAGTTTCAGGAGTATAGTATGGTACATTGTAATCTTTAAAAGACAATGTTTTAGAATCTATAATTTTATTTTCTCCTGTTAAAGGTCCATGAGTCCAAATTCTTACATCATCATCTTCGCCAGGAAGATGCACTAAAACCTGAAAATCTGTTATATTTTCTTCGTAATATTCACCAAGAACATTCCAATATAATTCTGCAACATCATTATGAACAACAACAGCATCTGTTATTGTATATTCCATACAGAAAACTTTGTTATTTGTAGAAGGACAAAAAATCTTAAAATCAGCTCCATAATTATTTTGGTCAATAGTATATACCCCATATTTACCATTTTTAGCACTATTTACTTGCTCATAGATTGTCTCTGATTTATCAATATCAGAAATAGAGTTGAAATTTGATTGAGAGATATCATAAATTTTAATATCTTTTATAGAACTTCCGTTATAAATGTCTGTATCTCCAGAGAAATTACTGTATATGCCGGTAAATCTAGAAGAATAATGATTGGCAAAGTCTATATCCCTAAGCCTTCCATTATATTCGCCTTGTAACCAAGCAGCTTCTTTAACTGTTATTGAACCATCCCTATTTATAGTAATATCTTGGTATAACAGCTTAGTAGTTTCCGCAGCAGCAAAACTAAAATGTGATATAAAACAAATTGCGGAAAAAATAATCGCACAAACTAATAATTTTACACTTTTCATTATCTCACCCCTTTTTTCTTATATTTCTTTTATCACTCTGCAAGGATTTCCGATATGCAATGACATTTGATTGTATATCCTTTGTAACAACACTTCCTGCTCCTATGACAGTATTATCTCCTATTGTAACACCAGGCATTATGCAGACATTTCCGCCAATCCATACATCACTTCCAATTGTAATTGGTTTGGCAAATTCGACTTTTCTTCTTAGGTTTTTATCTATTGGATGTCCTGATGTGTAAAGTCCACAATTAGGACCAATTTGTACATTATTTCCTATAGTCACTTTATTTGCATCTAATATAACTAAATTATGATTTGAATAAAAATTTTCCCCAATTTCAATATTAAATCCATAATCACAATAAAAGTTTGGCATTATCATAAAATTTTTTCCCGTTTTTGAAAATAATTGCTTAATTATTTTATTTCTGTTTTCTGTATCGTCGACATCTAATTTATTGTATTGATTACATAGTTTTTTTGCATTTATCAACTTTTCGACTAATTGCTTATCACTTGAATTATATAATTCTCCTGATATCATTTTTTCTTCTTCACTCATATTTTTAATCTCCAATCTAAACCAAAAATACTGCTTTAAAATTTGTTTATATATAGAAAAACAACTTGCAAACTTTTAAGATTGTAAGTTGTTATAAATTGGTGCGCCATAGAGGGGTCGAACCTCCGACCATCAGATTAAGAGTCTGCTGCTCTACCAACTGAGCTAATGGCGCATATGCATCATATATAGTATTATACTACAAATTAAACATTTGTCAACAACTAAAACTTTAAAAAGTTAAAGATAGAGTATTTAAAAAGATAGATACAAATGATATAATTGCAAATATAAATATTTAAGCAGAAATGGAAGTGATAAAATGAAGGTAATAATAGTAGGAGGCGTTGCAGGAGGTGCAACAACTGCAGCAAGGTTAAGAAGGCTAGACGAAAATGCAGAAATAATAGTTTTTGAAAGAGGTAAGTATATATCTTTTGCAAATTGTGGTTTGCCATATTTTATAGGAGATGTAATAACAAAAAAAGAAAACTTATTAGTTCAAACTCCAAAAAGTTTCAAAGAAAGATTTAATATAGATGTACGAATAATGCAAGAAGTAATAAAGATAGATAGAGAAAATAAAAAAGTAAAAATAAAAAATCTAAAGAGCCAAGAAGAATATGAAGAAAATTATGATAAATTAGTATTATCACCAGGAGCTGAGCCAATAAATCCATTTAAAAATATACAAACAAATCAAATACATACATTACGAACTGTAGATGATTCTGTAAAAATAAAAGAATATATTAAAAATAAACATCCAGAAAATATAACAATAATAGGTGGAGGATATATTGGAATAGAAATGGCAGAAAATATAAGTAAACAACAAAATACTAAAATAACAATAATAGAAAAAGCATCACATTTAATTGGACCAATAGACGAAGATATATCAGTTATTGTAGAGAAAAAACTAAAAGAAAAGGGTATAAATGTAATATTAAAAAATGGAGTAAAAGATATAAAACAAGAAAATGAAAGATTAAATATAATATTAGAAAATGGCAAAATACTAACAGATTTTATAATATTGTGTATAGGTGTAAAACCAGAGGCAAAATTAGCAAAAGAAAGTAATTTAAAAACAAATGAAAAAGGAAGTATAATTGTTAACCAATATATGCAAACAAGTGATAGCAATATATATGCATTAGGAGATTGTGTGCAAGTAACAAATTATGTTACAAAAAAAGAAGCATATATTCCACTAGCAGGACCAGCAAATAGGCAAGCAAGAGTTGTAGCAAACAATATATGTGGTAAAAATGGAAGTTACAAAGGAACAATAGGAAGTAGCATATTAAAAATATTTGACTATACATTAGGAATAACAGGAATAAATGAACAAACATGTAAAAATAATAAATTAGAATACCAAACAATTATCATATCGCCATATTCTCATGCAACATACTATCCAGGAGCAACATCAATAACAATAAAAGCAATATATGAATCTCAAACAGGAAAAATACTAGGAGCACAAGTATGGGGGAAAGAAGGTGTAGATAAAATAACAGACATATTAGCAACAGCAATAAAAATGAAAATGACAGCATATGATTTGTCAGAATTGGAGCTATGTTATGCACCTCCATTTTCGTCTGCTAAAAGTCCAGTAAATATATTGGGAAATGCCATAGAAAACGAAATAGAAGGTTTGGTAGAAAATATAACCTGGCAAGAAGTAAAAAAATTACCAAATCCATATATATTAGATGTTAGAACAAAAGCAGAATACGAATTATCACATATAGATGGAGTACAACATATAGAGTTAGATACAATTAGAGAAAATTTAGACAAAATTGATAAAAGCCAAGAAATATATGTACATTGCCATACAGGTTTAAGAAGTTATATAGCATGTAGAATATTAAAACAAAATGGTTTTAAAGTGTACAACATAACAGGAGGATATTCATTTTATAAGATGAGCAAAATATAATATATATAAATTATTGACATGTGAAAAAAATATTATATAATAATTATATATTTTTAGAAAGTAAGGGATGATGAAAATGGTAATAACAATAGGACGTGAATATGGAAGCGGAGGAAAATACATAGGAGAACAATTAGCAGAAAGAATGAATATGAAGCTATATGACAAAGAGTTAATAGCAAGAGTAGCAGAAGAAGAAAAAATAGATATAAACTTACTAGAAGCAAATGACGAAAAGAAAAGAGATAGCTTTTGGAGCACAGCATTAGCAACATACCCATCAGTAATGTCAGTAAGTGACTTATCAAATAACGAAAAAGCATTTTTACGTACATCAAAGGTAATAGAAGAATTAGCAGAAAAAGAAGACTGTATAATAATAGGAAGATGTTCTAATGTAGTATTAAAAGATAAAGAAAATGTGGTAAATGTATTTATATATGCATCAGATATGGACTTTAAAGTAAAAAGAAAAATGCAATTTGACAATTTATCAGAAAAAGACACAATAAAACAAATAAAAAAACAAGACAAAGAAAGAGCGGTATATTACAATTATCATACAGGTGGAACTTGGGGCGACAAAAAAGAGTATGACATTTGTATAGACACATCAAAAGTTGGTATAGAAAATACTATAAAATTAATAGAAGCTTATTGTGCCTTAAAAAGAAAATAATAAAAATAAAAAAGAAAGAGGTGAAAACTATGAAATATGTATGTACAGTATGTGGTTATGTATATGATAATGAGAAAGAAGAAATAAAATTTGAAGACTTACCAGAAGATTGGGTATGTCCACTATGTGGTGTAGGAAAAGACATGTTCGAAAAGGTGGAGGAATAATATATGGCAAATTCAAAACTAATAGTAGTAGAAGGAGCGCAAGGAGCAGGAAAAACAACAATAACAGATTTTATAAGACACTCATTAAAATATACAAATTTATATAGACTAAGTGGAACATCAGACAGTACGCCAACAGGGTTAGAAAAATCAAAAGAAATGTATTATGATTTATTAGAATACATAAAAAAATTAGAAAATAAAAGTATAAATCTACTATTTGACAGAACATTTTTTACAGAAGAAAACTACTGTAGATTAGGTTTTAAAGAATATGTATTTACTCCAATTTATGAAGAATTACTAGAAGAATTTAGCAAGCTAGATTTCGAAATATATTATATAACACTATATTTAAAAGACGAAAGCTTATATGAAAAACGACTTGCACGAGATGGAAAAGCAACAATAGATTACGCAAAATTTGGAGCACAAAATAGTATAAAACAGCAACAAATGTATTTAAAAATGGCAGAAGAAATACAAAACAAGTATCCAAATATACATGTGTTAAATCTAGCAAATGATGGAGACTTAGAAGAAACAGAAAAAAAATTAAGAGAATTTATAAAATTTTAAACCGCAGATTTACTGCGGTTTTTACAATTCATTGACTAAATTCTTCTAATTATGCTATAATAGTAACATTAATACATAGCATGCGAAAGGGGAATACATATGCATAATGAAATAAACTTTGGAATAGGTTTTGTAACAGGAAGGCCAAATGTATGTAAAATAATAAACAGTTATTATAAAAATATATTAAAACAAGGAAAAGAAATAAACAAAAAGATAAAATTTACTTTTTATATATTATATGATTTACAATATCAAGAAGCAAAAAGAGAAGAATTTTACCAAATAAAACCAGAAGTATATAACAATAAAGATATAGAAATAAAATATATTACACCAGAAATAATAGAACAAGAAAAACAAGAAATAATAAAAAAATACAATATAAAATCAGTAGATATAGAATTACTATTAGGACATGGGCATGCAAAAGGAAGAAATACAATAATGTATTTTGCATTAAAACAAAATATCGACTATTTATTGTTTTGGGATGATGATGAATATCCAGTAGCAAGCATATTACAAGAAAACAAAAAAATAAAATGGGAAGAACAAAATAATATATCAGAACACATAAAAAATATAGAAAACGCAGATGTTACAATAGGACATCATTGTGGGTATATTTCTCCAATTCCATATGTAGAATTAGGTAAGGATATAGACGAAGACAGTTTTAGGCAATATATAGAAGCAATAAGTAATGACATAATTTCTTGGGAAAATATAAAAAATAAAATACAAGACAGTAATGGAGTAACCTTTGCAAATCCAGATATAATAAAAAATAAAAAACCAGAGCAATTAAAAAATATAGGTGTAAGAAATAGTGTAGCAGGTTCTACACTATGCTTAAATTTAAGAAAATATACAAATATTCCAGCATTTTATAATCCAGTTGGAGCAAGAGGAGAAGATACATTCTTTTCAGCGAATTTAACACAAGCAAAAGTTATACGAGTACCAATATATCATTTTCATGATGGATTTTTGAAATATACAACAATTATGGATGGAAAATATCCAGAAACTCTAAGAAAAATAAAACCAGAAGACAAAAAAATAGAGTATAGATTTTATCAAGCGTCAATAGGCTGGATGAAATATAAGCCACTATTGCTATACATAGAAAATAAAGAAAAATATAAACAAAAAGATAAACTAGTAAGAGATAAACTAACATATAGTATTCCAAAAATAAACAAGCTTTTTAAAACAGATAGATTTGATGACGTATTAAAAGCATTTAATATGTGGAGTAGCAATGTGGAAGAATTTTATAAAGACTTTATAAAAACAAACAAAGTCTGGGAAGAATTAAAAAGAAAATTAAAGGAATAAAAGAAAAATGAATAAAAAAATAAGTTTATATAATGTACAAATACAACCACAAAAAATAATTTTGGAATTTGTATATAAATTCGAACAAAATAATCAAAATATAAACATATATCTGGCAGAAAAAGATAATAAATATAGTGCACAAATATATAAAAACGAAGAAACAAAAGAGGCAAAAGTTGTATTTGTATTAGAAGAAAATAGCTACGGAAAATTAAAGTTAAAGCTACAAATACAAGAAGAAACAATAGATTTAAAAATTGTAGATAATAAAGAAAATAAAATAAGTGCAGAAGGGGATTGGTATAGTATTTTTACAGAAAACACTGTAATTACTATAACAGAAGCGTATATTCAGCTAAGTAAAAAGCACATATTAGACAAACTAAAATACGAAATACATAAACACATATACTGTATAAAAGAATTTAAAAAAATAGCAGTATATAGATTATTTAAAACAAAGCCTAAATACTATTTATTTAATGATAGACTAATGTATGGAGACGATAATGCAGAAGAGCTTTTTGCATATGTAAATAAGCACAATAAAAAAATGGCTAAAAAAAGTTATTTTATACTAGACAAAAAATCAGAAGCCATAAAAAGAATCAAGAAAAAAGGCAAAATATTAAAATATGGCAGTATAATGCATAAAATAAAATTTGTAAATGCAAAAATGATAATCTCGTCACATGCAAGCTATTATGACAATTGCTATAATCCATTTACATCACAAGAAACACTAATGTATAAAGACATAATAACAAAAAAATTTGTGTTTATACAACATGGAGTAGCAATGAACAACATACAAGAATATGTAAACAGAACAAAAATAATAGCAGACCTATATACAACATCAACCAAAGAAGAATACAAAGAAATAAGTAACCCACAATATATGTATAAAAAAGATATGATAATTTTAACAGGACTTCCAAGGTTTGATAAACTAACCCAAAAAGGAAACAAAATAATATTAATATCTCCAACTTGGAGAGCAAATTTATCAGAAAAAGAATATGGAAAAACCATAAAAGAAAAAATAGAGCAATCAGAATATTATAACTCATACAAAAAATTATTAACAGACAAAAGAATAATAAAAACACTAGAAGAAAAAGGATATAAAATAAAATTTTTACTACATCCAGTATTTGCACAATATGAAGACTTATTTGAAAATCTAAAAAGTAAAAATGTAGAAATTTTAAAAATAGAGAATATAAGATATTCAGATCTATTTAACGAATGTTCAATGCTAATTACAGACTATTCTAGTATACATTTTGATGTTGCAACACTAAAAAAACCAATAATATATTATCAATTTGACAAAAAGGAATTTTTTACAAACCACTACAAAAAAGGATATTTTAGCTATGAAGATGATGGCTTTGGAAAAGTAATAGAAAAATACGAAGAATTAATTACAGAAATAATAAGAATTTTAAACAAAGATTGTACTATAGACAAAATATATGCAGATAGAATAGAAAATACATTTAAATATCTAGATAAAAATAATTGCAAAAGAGTATTAGAAGAAATAATAAAACTAGACCAAAAAAACGAAAAAGACTACAGATTTAATGATGTAAATTAAGCTACCTAATATGGTAGCTTTAATTATACACAAGGAAAGTCATAATTTCCTATTAAATAAAATACAACATTATATATGACATAAAATTACAAATTACCAAAAATTAATAAAGTATATTACAAAAAAACTATTGATATTTAAAATCTAATAATATACAATAAAATAAACTAAAGAAATATTAATAGGAGGACACTATTATGAAAAAAGGATGTAGTAATAAAAAAACAATATTCCCAAAACTGCTTGCGATATTGGTTTCACTAATATTTGTGTTACAAATAACATCACAAGCAGCACAAGATATAAACTTAGGGAATGCAACATCAGAGAAAGAACAAACAGTTAAGAAAACAGAAGTAATAACAACATTTGAATGGATAGAAGATGTAGACCGCAGTATAGGTGATATAGAAATAAAAGAAGATGGTAGAAAAGTAGATATGGTAGGAAACCAAACAAATCCTGGGAAAAATGCTATATACTTAATACCAGAAAACCATCAAGAACAAAACCTGACTTTTGACTATACAGTAGATTATGGAGATAGCTTTAATGCTGCAGGAATATTATTAAAAATAAGAGAGCAAAATGGCTATCTAGAAGGATATTTATTAAGCTTTAATAATCCGAGTGCTGGTGATTCTTCAGATTGGTATGGAGCAGCACAAAATCAATTAGGAGCAATATGGACAATACGATATAAATTAAAAGACAATAGAAATAATGATGTCGAAAAGTCACTTGTAAAAGCAATAGATTTACCTGTTTCAGGTAGAATATCTGTAAAAGCAACAGAAAACCAAATAGTGCTAACAGGAGACAGCATAAACGAGACTGTAGACACAACAGGAAATAGTGAGATAGGAGACGGATTTGGATTTTTTACAAACCACTACTCACATGATTGTGACCAAATAGGTCATTTTGCATTAACAAATTTTGGACTAACCACAGTAGACCTAATACCACATGATTTCATAGTAGATCCAAATGGAGGAATATGGAATAATAGTGGAGAAACTACAGCAATAGAAGGAATATACCAAGACCAAGTACAAGTACCACTACCAACAAGGGAAGGTTACACATTTGTAAAATGGACAAAAATAGGAGACAGTGGAACAATGAGTAGCCTAACAGAAGATGCAGTATATACATTTGGAGAAAATGAAGAAGTAGACGACAAAATAATAGCAGAATGGATACGAATAACAGGAGAAAAGGCATCAATTGCACAATCAGACAAAGTAAAAGTAGATGACATAATTACATATGAAATAAAACTAAAAAATGAAGGAACAGTAGATGGAAAGGCAATAATAAAGGATGATGCGCCAGAAGGAACAACATTTGTAGAAAATAGTATAAAAATAAATAATGAGCAAACACAAAGCACATTGCAAGACTTAAACAATGGAATAACAGTAGATGTGCCATTGGGAGGAGAAACAAAATTAACATTTGATGTAAAAGTACATGACTTAAATGATGATGATATAATTTCTAATAAAGCAGACTTTCAAGACATAACAGTACAAGGAAAAGAAACAGCATCAGAAACAAACCAAGTTGACCTAACATATATAGAACCAATTATAAGTGCAGAAAAGCAAGCTACAACACAAAACGGAAACGAATATGTAGAAACAAACGAAACAATAGAATATCAAATAACAGTAGAAAATGCTGGTGGACTTGCTAAAGACGTAATAATAAAAGACAATATACCAGAAGGAACAACATTTATAGAAAATAGCATAAAAATAAATGGACAAGAAACACAATATACTAAAGAAGATTTAGAAAATGGAATACAAGTAAATGCACCAGAAAAAATAAGAAGAGAAGATACTCAGCAAGAAGCAAATATATTAAATCTAACACGAGCAATGCAAATGGATGCGCGCCAAACAAATGCACTACCAAGTGAAACAAAACGAACTTTTGAAGTAACAGCAGATGAACAAAAAGACGAAAATCAAATACACAATATAGCACAAGTAGACGAAATGCAAACAAATCAAATAGACCACATATATAGAAAACCAGTAATATCAGCAGAAAAACAAATTAAAACACAAAACGAAAAAGAGTATGTAGTATCAGACGAAACAATAGAATATAGTATAATTGTAGAAAATAAAGGAAGCATAGAAAAAAATGTAATAATAAAAGACAACATACCAGAAGGAACAACATTTATAGAAAATAGTATAAACATAGATGGAGAAGAAACTGAATATAGCCAAGAAAATCTAGAAGAAGGAATAGAAATTATTGCACCTAAAAAGCACATAAAAGAAGAAATAGAAAATCCAAATGACGAAAATAATCAAGAGGGAACAGATATAGAAGAAGGACAAGATGAAAACGAAGGAGAAGACATTACACAAGAAGGTGCAGAAAATGTACCAGAAGAAAATACAAATACAGAAAATCAAGATAATAATGAAGTAACACCAGAACTTCAAGCATTATCAGCTAGTAAAGAAACATCAAGAATACTAACAATGGTAGGAACTGAAAATAGCATAGAAAATCAAGATGATATTACAACAAATGAAAACGAAAATGAAGATACAAATACAACAGAAGAAAATAACAATGAAAATAATAACACAACAGGGGAAGACACAAATACAGTAGAAGATGAAGAAACAGTAGAAAATCCAGAAGAAGAAACAGACGAAGAAGAACCAAAAGAAGACGGTTCAAATATGCAAGAAAACGAAGAATCTGGAATAACAATATTAACATTTAAAGTAAAAGTAGACACATTAAAAGAAGAAAACCAAACACAAACAATAGTTAATATAGCCCAAGTAGATGAAGAAGAAACAAACGAGGTAACAATAGAAGCATTACCATTTAACATGAAAATAGAAAATGGAATAACAGGATTTACAGTAAATGGACAAAATAGACCATCTAAAGATGTTAAGTTTGCTAAAACAGATATAGACATGAGAAAAAGTAGTCCAACACCAGATGTAACAGCAAATATAAAAATAAAAGTAACAAATTCAGGCAAAGTAGATGGCTCAGCAACAGTAGAGGCAACAATTCCAGAAGGATTTACACTTAGCAATACATCTACAACACAATGGGATAGAATAGATGCAAGCAAAGTAACCACAAAAACAGAAGATATATCAGCAGGAGAAACCATAGAACTATCTTTAGATGCACACTGGACAAATAGTGAAACAAACTTTGGCAATAAAGAAACACAAGCAAAAATAACAGAAACAATAGGAGAAGTAGAAGTTGCCGAAACAACAACAGAAGACAATGAAGATAAATCAGAAATGGTAATAGGTATTGTAACAGGTGAATATGACAACATAATAAAACTTGCAATAATAGGAGCAATAGGACTAATAGCAATATCAAGTGCAATAATAATTATAAGAAAATATGTATTATAAAAAAGGAAGCATTGAAAAATGCTTCCTTTTTGGAATAAGTAAATGGTGAGCCAGCAGGGATTCGAACCCCCGACCCCAGGCTTAGAAGGCCTGTGCTCTATCCAACTGAGCTACTGACCCATG
>CALXAW010000014.1 GCA_944386375.1 uncultured Clostridia bacterium | reverse complement strand
ACACAAGACCCAGTACACCAAATATCTATAGTACCAAGAGGTATGGCTGGTGGATATACAATGTATAGACCAACAGAAGACAAATCATTTATGTCTAAAACAGAAATGGAAGAAACAATAGTATCATTACTTGGTGGTAGAGTAGCAGAAGCACTAATACTAAACGACATATCTACAGGGGCAAGTAATGACATAGAAAGAGCATCTAAAATAGCAAGAGACATGGTAACTAAATATGGTATGAGCGAAAGAATAGGATCTATAATGTTTGGCTCAGGTCAAGAAGAAGTATTTTTAGGTAGAGACTTTACACAATCTAAAAACTATTCAGAAGAAACAGCAGGTGTTATAGACGAAGAAATAAAAGCAATAATAGACAAAGCATATAATAGAGCAAGAACCATATTAACAGAAAATATAGATAAACTTCATATTGTAGCAGGAATATTGCTAGAAAAAGAAAAAATCGAATCTGACGAATTTGAAGCAATTTTTGCAAACTAATAAAAAAATGGGAAATGATTATGAAAAATTATTATAAAATATTAGAAGTAGACGAAAGCGCATCAAAAGAAGTAATAGATAAAGCATATAAAGTGCTAGTAAAAAAATACCATCCAGACTTAACAGGTAAAAACTATAATCGTGACGAAAAAATAAAAGAAATAAACGAAGCATATAATGTATTATCAAACAGTTTTTTAAAAGAGCAATATGACAAAGAATTATATGCAAATACACAAAATAATCAATTTCAAGAGCATGATTATAGTAGGCTATATAGAGAAAAAGAAAAATTAAAATACCAATTAGAGCAAGAAAAGCACAAAAAAACAAACACAAAAAAAAGCCAAGACAACAACGAAGAAGAAACACCACAGGTTGGCACAGGTAACTCCATTTTAAGCATATTTAAAACATTATTTAAACATAGACCAACAATGGAAACAATAAAAAACATTAAAAGAATAGACATAATAGCACTAATACTAACAATTATTGTAGTGTTATTAATAGGAACCATACTATATTTCTTGCCATTTACACATGACTGGATGGTAAGAAACTTTATAGACACACCACTAGTAAATTGGATAAAAGGAATATTTAATTAAGAAGGTTTTTTAACAAAGAACCTTCTTTTTTTATACACTAGGAAAGTCATACTTTCCTAGTGTATAAAAGTCACTACTCTCCAACAATCAAAATGAGAAAAATACTACGGAATACACTAATATAGGAGATAATTATTAAAATGGCGAAATTTGTAATACAAAATTAAAAAAAATTTAATAAATTTGTAACAATAAACAATAAAAAACGTAAAATATGCTTCCGTAAAAGTATTTGCGATAAACTATTAGCAAAACAAATTTGCCAAACTTTACAACTTGACTTTATATTTAGAGATGCTATCATTTAATTATAAGAGCCAATAAATAGGAGAGAATTAAATGAAGGTAAATATTCTAAAGCAAGTTCTAATAATTTTACTAGTATTTACACTTACATCAACAAATTTTTTATTTGTAGGTGCAAGTGCTTTTAGCTATGCTGTAGATATTTATAATAGTGAGATAGAAACAAATAATAAAAATGTAACGTTTGATGTATATTTTAAAGACGAAAATGGTAACAAAATAACAAATAAAGAAACTGCTATAAATAGTCAAAATGTTAAAATGTTTATAGATGTAGCAGTACAAGAAGAGGGATATTTTAATGGTACAATAGAGGTTAAAAATAGTAATTTTGAGATAAAAAGCAGTAGTAAAAACAAATATATAAACAAAATAGAAAACAATAAAATAACTTTAAATCAAATAAATGCTAGCGAAATAGCAGAATTAGAACTAGAAGTAGAACCTACAAAAACAGAACAAATCAATTCAAATTTTTTAAGTCAAACATCTGAAATACAAATAAAAGGAATATACAAAGACAGTACAGAAGAAGATATAAATATAGACACAACAAGACAATTACAATTAACATACACAAATCCATATGCAGATAACGAAGGAGCAGAATTAGAAACAAAAATAATAACAAATAAAGTTTATAATATAAGCGGAGAAAACAAAAGAATAGTACAAGTCCTAGTAAAAAGCGGGCTTAAAAATAATGCATACCCAATAAAAGAAACTAATATAGAATTAAATGCACCAATGGGAACAGAAAATGTAGAAGTTTTATCAAGAGGTACAATCGCAACAAATGGAAAAGAAGAAACACTTACACAAGAAAACTGGGAATATTCAGAAAGAGAAAATAAAATAAAAATAAATATAAAAAACAATGAAGAAAATGGAAAGATAACTTGGAATAGAGAAGGAAATGATGAAATTGTAGTAACATACATAATAGATAAAGATATTGATATAACAAATAAAGAAATAACAGCAAAAACAAGTATAAAACTATATGATGTAAATGAAACAATAAAAGAACAAGTCAGTACACAAGTATTAGCACAAGAAATAGATGGCTTAATTACATCAGAGATTACTGTTTTAGAAAACAGTATGTATAAAGGCAAGATTTATTCTGGAGAAGGCAGAAATTACAATACTATAGCTAAAATACATATAAATAACACAGAAGTTATAGATTATGTAAGCTCAGAAATAAGTATGGCAACTTATAGTATAGAAAATGCTGAAATAGATGCAAATTCACAATATATAACAACAAAGATAAACAAACAAAAATTAGAATATATATTAGGAGAGAATGGAGTATTATCAATATTTAATATTGATGGAAACGCATTAGCACAAATAACAAAAGATTCACAACCAAATCAAAATGGTGATATAGTAATTAATTATCCAGAAGGAGTAAAAGGTATATATATCCAAACTACAAAGCCAGAAAATGTAGGGACAATAACATTAAATAATACAAAAACATTAAAACAAACTAATTATGATAGGCAAATAATAGCAATGGTTACAACATTAAATGAAAAAATGTTAGATTCTGTAGCCCAAATAGAATTACAAAATACAGAAACATCTGCAAAATTAGAACTAAATAAAAATACACTATCTACAATGGTAGAAAACAAAGATGTAGAAATTAAAGCAACATTATTAACAAATGGAGAACAATATGATTTATACGAAAACCCAATAGTAAGAATCGAACTACCAACACAAGTGCAAAGTATAAATGTTAATTATGTAAGATTATTATATGGAGAAGGTCTTAATATACAATCAGCTAATATACATGATGAAAATGGATATAAAGTTATAGAAGTTATTTTAAATGGAAAGCAAATAGCACATTCTCAAATGGCTGTAGAAGGAGCAACACTTATTATAAATGCAAATATAATATTAGATAAAAGAGCAACAAGTAATCAAGAAAAAATAAGAATGGTATATACAAATCAAACATCAGGAATTCAAAATACAATAGAAAATACAGTAGATATTGTATCACCTAAAGGATTAATAACAATAAATACAATAGAAGATTATGGAATGTCAGTTGTAGGAGAGCAAGATGCACAAGTTGCAAAACTAGAATTAGGAGTAGAAAGTAAACAAAATACAGTAAATATCGAAGTAATAAATAATAACAAAGATACAATAAGCAATGTAAAAATAATGGGAACATTTCCTACACAAAACAGTAAAAATAATATAGTAACATCAGTTACTCCAATTTCAGGCAATGGAAATATATATTATACAGAAAATGAAAATGCTACAGATGATTTAAGCGATAGTAATAACTTATGGGGTACACAATTAGTAGATGCTACTAAAGTAAAAAAATATTTAATTGTTGCAGATAGTTTAGAACCTGCCCAATCAATTGTGGGAAGTTACCAAGTAACTATTCCAGAAGGACTAGGCTATAACCAAACAGCATATGAAAGTTATAGTGTAACTTATGATAATGTAGTACAAAATACAACAGATACACTAAATTCTACAGAATTAGGAATATCGACAGGTAAAGGGCCAGAACTTACAAGTGCACTACAAGCAACAATAGGTGGTAAAAATGTAGAACAAGGTGCAGAAGTAGCAAATGGGGAAGTAATAAAATATGTAACAACAATAGAAAACACTGGAACAGAAGATGCAACAAATGTTGTAGTAAAAGGTTTAGTACCAGAAGGAACAACATATGTTGAAGGTGGCACAGTGTATAGTGAAGTATATTATACAGAATTTCCAGATAAAAAAGAAGTAGAAAAAAATGTTGAAAGAATAGCTGTTGGAGAAAAAGTACAAGTAGAGTACGAAGTAAGAGTAAATACAGATACACTAGTAGGAACAGAATTAAATAATAAAATTACAACAGTATTTGGAGAAGCAAATATTGAGTCTGAAACAGTAACTAATATAGTAAAAAAAGGAGAATTAAGAGTAACTACAGTTAGAGGCTCAGACTTAAAAACAGAAATAACAAATAATTCTTATATGGATTACTTAATTGATATTGATAATATATCAGAAGAAACGAAAAATAATGTTGAAATTACAATTGTTTTACCAGAAGAGTTAGAACTTGTATCAGCAAGAGATGAAAGTACAGGTGAAGTAATAGAAGAAAAGAATGGAAAAATACGTATAGGAAATATAGAAGCAGGTAAGACTAGGTCTTTTACTGTAATAGTAAGAGCTACTAATGTTATAGCAGATAATAACATATCAATAAAAGAAGTAAGTATATATTCAACTGTAAAAGCTGACAATGCAGAAGAATGTAGGTCAAATGCAGTAAAAGATACAGTAAAATATTACAAATTAAATATAGACTTAACATCAACAAATGCTAATGGATATGTAAAATCTGATGATATTATAGAATATATTATAACTGTAAAAAATGATACAGATGTTGCGGCACAAGATATAACTATAGAGGATGAAATACCTACAGAGTTAGATGTAAAATCAGTAGAAGTCAATGGAGAAATAGTAGAAACATCAGGAAATAACATACACATAGTTAGAAAAATAGATGCCAATAGTAAATTAATTATAAAAATAACAGCTGTTGTAAACTACAAAACAAGAACAGAACCAGTTGTAATAGATAATATTGCAACAGCAAATGATAAAGGAGAAATACTGTCTTCACAAGAGATATCACATATATTACAACCAGAAGCGGAAGGAATTGTAGATGGTAATTCTGCTAATATGATAAGCGGTTTGGCTTGGGTAGACAAAAACGAAGATGGAGAAAGACAAGCAACAGAAGATTTATTAGAAGGGGTAACAGTAAGACTATTAGATGCAAATACTGGTACAATAGCAACTAATATGGGAGGAGTAGAATGTACAACAACAACAAATCAAAAAGGATTTTATATGTTTACAGAAGTTCCTCAAGGGCAATATTTAGTTGTATTTGAATATAATACAAATTTATACACAGTAACTACATATCAAAAAGAAGGAGTTTTGCCAGCAGTAAATTCAGATGCTGTAACACAAACATTTTCTATAAATGGAGTACAAGGCAAATATGGAGTAACAGATGTTATAACAATGACAAATGAGGGTATTCCGAATATAGATATAGGTTTAATTACTTCAACACTATTTGATATGGAATTAAATAAATATGTAAATAAAATAATAGTTCAAACAAATAATGGAACAAAAACATACGAATATGGAGACTCTAAACTTGCAAAAGTAGAAATTAGAGCAAAAGAATTGCAAGGCGCTACAGTAATAATAGAATACAAAATAAAAATAACAAATAAAGGCGAAGTTGCAGGTTATGTAAGAAATATTGCTGATTATATGCCAGCACAATTACAATTTAATTCAGAATTAAATACAGATTGGTATCAACAGGGTACAGATTTGTATAATAGTAGTTTGGCAAATACACCAATACAACCAGGAGAAACAAAAGAATTAAGTTTAACATTAACAAAAAGTATGACAGAAGAAAGTACAGGTTTAGTAAATAATACTGCAGAAATTGCAGAATGCTACAATGAACCAGGTTTAGAAGACATAAACTCTATACCAGGAAATAGGGCACAAGGCGAAAATGATATGGATTCAGCAGATGTAATAATTAGTGTTAGCACAGGTGCGATGATTACATATATAGGTTTAACAATATCTGTGTTAGTATTAATAGCAATAGGAGCATATCTAATACAAAGAAAGTTATTTACAGATAAAAGATTAGGCTTATAGAAAGGAGGGAGAATGTGCCAAAATTAAAAAAACTTATTATAACGGTATTTATATCAATAATAAGTGCTATATGTTTAGGAAGCGCTTTTAATTATACATATGGAATAAATGGATATGTAATGCTAGGAGATTGGATAGCACCAGAAACATTTTGCGACAATGGTTGTAGTCCAAGTTTATTCACTGGTCTAAGTAATCCTTGCCATTATGGTCACAGAGTAGAGCAATATTCTTCTAGAAATACTGTATTTAGAAAAGCAACATGTTATCACGAAGAATGGCGACAAGTTGATAGTGAACCAATAGAAGATGAAGAGGGAAATGTAATAGGTAGTAGACCTATATATGGTTGGGTAGATGTAGCGCACCAATATTGGTCTGCCAAGAGTGCTACAAACATAGGTGATACAGAAAAGTTGTATTGTATACAAAAAGATCAACGTCTAGATAGACATGGAAATATGTACAGAGACGGAATAGATGTTACAATAGAAGCCTTAAATGCATATAAAGGGCCATTTAGAGATATTAATGGTGTAGAAGTGCTAGATGATGAAAATATAATTAACCATAGATATAATGCAGTATTAGCATATATATTAAATCAACCAAGAGGAAGATATGATAATTACGCAGATATGTTAACTAATTCTGCGCAAGCTGCGGTATGGACATATATGCCAAAATGGGAAGCAGAAGTAGGAGTAAAGTTAACTGGAACAGTTTATTCTAATGGAGATTCTACAAGCACTGGAACAGAAATAATAGAAGCTGGTGAAGAGTATGCAGATGAGATGGAACGTGTTAGAGATATGAAAGATAACACAGATGCAGCAAATATAGAAGTAGAACCATTTAGATTAAATGGTGTAAAATATACAAAAGTAGGACCATTTAATACAACTTTTGGAGGAACTTTTACAGATATAATTTTAACAGATGAAGATGAGGAAATTAAGGTAGAATTATTTGGAAGATATGAAGGAAGTCAATTTGTAACATTAACACAAGAGGAATTAGAAACAGATAAAGACTATTATATGTTAATACCAATAGAAGAGTGTGAAATACATTGGATAAAGAAAATCAATTGGAATGTAGAATATGACAAATACTGTGTAACAATGAATTTTTCAAGTGCAGTAAGTGATGGAGGTTCAAGAAATGGTCAAGAAATATTAGAAATAGATCCTCAAATTAAAAAAGAAGAAAAAGGTTTAGAAATAAGGTTTACTGAAGGCGTTATGCCGCCATTTGCTGGAGCACCAGGATTGCCAGGTGTGCCTATAAGAATTGACTTAACAGGTTTTGTATGGGAAGACGTAAGAGGAGGAAAGGGCAATGACTTTGATGATGTATTCCATGGTTCTAGTTATACTGAAGATAATGTACAGCATGATGGAGAAGACTTATTATTAGAAGGAATAACAGTAAACTTAATGGATAGAGAAACAGGAGCAATTGCAAAAAATGTACAAACAGGAGAAGACATGACAACTGTTACAGATGCAAATGGAGCATATATGTTTGAAGACATATTCCTAAGTGAGCTAGAATTTTATTATATACAATTTATTTATGATGGAGTAATATATACAGCATCTATACCTCTGGTAGGAGAAGATAGAAGCATAAATTCTAAAGCAGATGAATTAGTAGACCAAAGAAAAGACATAAATGAGCAATTTGCAGAAATAACAAATGCAGATAATATATCAGCAAGATCAGAAGGATATGCACGAGATAGCGGAGGAGGTGTAACACATAGCTTAACATACGAAAACAACACAGAAGAATATACATCTACATTAAAAGAAATAACAGAACCAGTTTTAATAATAGCAGATACAGAAAAAACAGGTTATGACCTAAGAACAGAATTTGACCAAGGCCATTACATAATAAATGAAAATGGCAATGGAGATGTAGAAGTGCAATTTACAAATTTGGGGTTAGCACGTAGGGAACAACCAGAAATAGCAGTATCTAAAGATTTAGTAAGTGCAGAAATTACTATAAATGATTATTCACATATATATAAATATGAAGAAAGAAATAATTATGTACAAGACGGTACAGGTTTTAATGTAGGTGTAAAATTTGGAGATAACTATGTTGACACATATTCTAGGGCAATATACCCATCAGATGTAGAATATAGTAAAGGATTGAACCCAGAAGATCCAAACAAACTTAGAGTATATGTAACATATTCTGTCACACTTAGAAACATATCAGATACATTATTAACAGAAGTTAATGAAATTGTGGATTATCATGACGAAAACTACGAAATTGTAGATTCATGGTTTGGAGAAAACAAAGAAGATAAAATACAATGGTCATATACAAGTAAATATGGTCAAAGTTATAATCAAAACGGATATATAGGAGCATATTCAACATCAATGGACGGAAGACAAATAGAAGCTGGAACAGATTTAGAAAAAATATATATAAAATTCCAAGTAAATGATGAAACAGTTTTAGGCTTGTTAAGCGAAGAAGCAACACTTAAAAATGTAACAGAAATATTCTCATATTCTACATTCTATGGTGAAGATAACGAAAGAGAAGAAGCAACAGCTGGAGAAATATATGCAGGTATAGATAGAGCATCAGCACCTGGTAATGCTACTCCAGGAGAGATAGATACATACGAAGCAGATACAGATAAAGCACCATCATTCTTACTAGAAGCAAAGGGCGTAAGAGTAATAGAAGGAACAATATTTGAAGATAATGCAATATTAGACGGAAATATTATGTCTAAAAATCCAGATGATATATATACAGACAAAACAAGAAATGGTAATGGAATTTACGAAGAAGGTACAGAAAACACAATAGGTGGTGCAAAAGTAGAACTATTAACAACAAACGGAGAAGGTGATATAGGCGAAGTTGCAACAATATATCCAAACTCACAAGAAGAAAATGGATATGAACCAAATGGTATTGATAATGGAGCAAAAGAAACAGCTTCTACAATAGTTGGAAATGATGGAAAGTATAGTTTTAGAGGAATAGAGCCAGGTAATTATATAATTAGAATTACCTATGGTAATGGAAATGTTATATATACACCTGCAAATGAACAAGCAGGAGAAGTAAATGTTAGAGATTATAAATCTACAATAGTAACATCACCTAAAGTAAAAAGTGCATTCCAAACACAAGATGGAACAAAAGAGCAGACTGGAGAATACCCAAGAGAAAAAGATTGGTATAAAAATGATGCAGATTATGTTGAAGATTATGAAACAGACAGATTCTCAGATGCAAGAGATAGTTATACAGCGCGTGAGCAAATAGATAGCGAAATAGCAGATATGACAAACAAAACAGTAACAGAAGAAACAATACAAAATGTATTAACACCAACAATGGATGCAGATACACCAGAGTTTGAAATAGAAGTAGAAAAATATCAGTACTCTACACTATTTTCAGAAACAGCAGAAGATATATATCAATATAAATTAACAGATATTGACTTTGGTATAATACTAAGAGCAATGCAACAAGCACAATTGAAAAAAGAAGTAACAAATGTAAAAATAACATTACCAAATGGACAAATACTAATTGAGGGTAACCCACAAGAAGAAGTACTAGATTATGTTATGTATTTGCCAAATTCAAACGGAGAAAGCGGAGACATAATATTAACAGTAGATAGTGAATTAATATATGGTTCACAAATAGAAATTACATATGATTATATATTAAAAAATGGTAGTGAAAGAGATTATCAAAGTGCAGAATACTACTGGTGGGGAGAAGAAGTAGGAGATATAATCAAATTCACATCAACTACACTAATGGATTATATTGATAATGAATTAACTTTAGCAGATAAGAGTACTGAAAATGGATGGACTACTATACAAAAATTAGACGAAATATCAAACACACATAAAACAGACATGTCTAAAGATGTATATAATAAATTAAACTTAAAGTTCCAATCTATGGTAACTGCAGAAGCGGTACCTCCAGAAGGATTATTACCAGGAACTGAAGTAAGAAAGCAAATTATACTTGAAAGATTACTTGGCTCAACAGATGACATGTCATACAACAACAATGGGGAAGTAATAAGAGTTCAAAGAACAGGAGGAAGTACAATAACAACAGAACTTACAGATTATGCTATAGAATTATCCAAGGATATAGAACAAGTACCTACAGAAGTGGACGAATCTAAATCAGAAAGGGTAGTAATAATACCTCCAACAGGTGGAAGCTTAACATATATCCCTTATATAATAATTGGAATATTAGGTTCCACTCTAATAGGATTAGGCATAATAGCAATACGAAAGATAATAAAATTATAAACTAACCAAAATTGCAGGTGAAGCCTGCAATTTTTTATACTAATTAGAAAGTCATACTTTCTAATTAGTATAAAAATCCATACGCTCCAATGTTTAATTAAATTGCAATATACACTTGAAAAAATTTCCAATATATTATATAGTAAAAAAGGTTTTGCACAAAAGAAAAAAAGGAGGGGATACTTTTGAAAGTGTTTTATGGTGGTCGTTTTATTGAAGCAAAAGCATTAGAAGAAGTAGGAATAAAACATCCCATTAAACTAGAATATTATAAAATGATAAATGAAGACGAACTAATAAAAAAAGAAAAAGAAATATATGGAATAAAAATTATAAAAACAGAATATATAAAAGATAGTATACAAGTAGAAGAAGCAGAAATAAGACATATAAGTAATGACGAAATAAAAATAAACAAAATGCTAAACTTGTTTCGAGAACATACTGTAACACCAATAGGCGCAGAAGATGTTGCACAAGACTTATTAAAACAAAGCCTGTAAAATAGGCACAAATTTAGCACATACTTTATAAAAAAGCTTGCAAATTATTAAAATATGGTCTAGAATACTATAGTAACAATATCTTAAAAAATTAGGAGGAACTTTTTAAAATGGCAGATAGATTAATAATAGTAGAATCACCAGCAAAAGCAAATACAATAAAAAAGTTCTTAGGAGGAAGTACAAAAGTTGTAGCTTCAATGGGACATATACGTGATTTACCAAAATCCAAATTAGGAATAAACATAGAAAATGACTTTGAGCCAGAATATATTAACATACGAGGAAAAGGAGACTTAATAAAATCATTAAAAAAAGATGCCAAATCAGCAAAAAAAATATATTTAGCAACTGACCCGGACCGCGAAGGAGAAGCAATAGCGTGGCATTTAGCATATATTTTATCAGACGAAAAAGATAAAATATCAAGAGTAACCTTTAACGAAATCACAAAAAACGCAGTGCAAAAAGCAATAAAAGAGCCACGAGATATAGACATAAACCTAGTAGATGCACAACAAGCAAGAAGAGTTTTAGACAGAATAGTAGGTTACAAAATAAGCCCAGTACTTTGGACAAAAGTAAAAAGAGGCTTATCAGCAGGAAGGGTACAATCAGTAGCTGTAAAGCTAATAGTAGACAGAGAAGAAGAAATAGAAAAATTTATACCAGAAGAATACTGGAACATCTTTGCAGAACTTTTAGAAGAAAATTCTAAAAAAACATTTGAGGCAAAATTTTATGGCAAAGATGGTAAAAAACAAGAAATTCATTCTAAAGAAGAAGTAGATACAATTTTAAAACACATAGAAAATGCAAAATACATTGTAGAAGATGTAAAAAAAGGCGAAAAAAAGAGAAACCCAGCGCCACCATTTACAACAAGTACAATGCAACAAGAAGCATCACGCAAACTAGGATTTACCCTAAAAAAGACAATGTCTATAGCACAAGGACTATACGAAGGAGTAAACTTAGGCGAAAGAGGAACAGTAGGTTTAATTACATATATGAGAACAGACTCAACAAGAATCTCAGAAGAAGCAAGAGCAATGGCAAAAAAACATATAGTAAGCACATATGGAGAAAAATACTACGAAAATAGATATTACAAAGCAAAAAAAGACTCACAAGATGCACACGAAGGTATTAGACCAACATATGCTGACTTAGAACCAGACACAATAAAAGACTATTTAAGTCGTGACCAATATAAACTATATAAGCTAATATACAATAGATTTATAGCAAGCCAAATGGCACCAGCAATATTTGACACAATAAGTGCAACAATAGATGCAAACAGTTACACATTTAAAGCAAATGGTCAAACAATAAAATTTAAAGGCTTTATGACATTATATATAGAAGGAACAGACGACAAAGAAGTTCAAGAACAAGGTATGCTTCCAGAACTAACAAAAGGGCAAGCTTTAAAAAAGCAAAAAATAAATTCAAAACAAAGCTTTACAGAGCCACCAGCAAGATACACAGAAGCAAGCCTAGTAAAAGCACTAGAAGAAAAAGGTATAGGAAGACCAAGTACATATTCGCCAACAATATCTACAATATTAGAAAGAAGATATATAGAAAAAGAAGCAAAACAATTAAAACCAACAGAACTAGGTAAAATAGTAAACAAACTATTAACAGAAAACTTTACAGATGTAATAAATGTAGAATTTACTGCAAAAATAGAAGACGAATTTGACCAAATTGCAGAAGGTAACGAAGAATGGAAAAAGATGATAAGACAATTTTATGGACCATTTGAAAAAGAAGTAAAAAAAGCAGAAGAAGAACTAGAACATGTAAAAATAGAAGACGAAGTATCAGATGTACAATGTGAAAAATGCGGAAGAATGATGGTATACAAATATGGAAGATATGGAAAGTTTTTAGCATGCCCTGGATACCCAGAATGTAAAAATGCAAAACCAATAGTAGAAACAATAGATGTACCATGCCCAAAATGTGGAGCAAAGGTACAAGTACGAAAAACAAAAAGAAGAAAAAACTACTATATATGCGAAAACAATCCAAAATCTTGTGACTACATATCTTGGAACAAACCAAAACCAGGAGAAAAATGGAACCCAGAAGATGCACCAAAGCCAAAAAAGACAAAAAAAGCAACAAAGAAAACAACAAAAAGAAAAACAAAAAAATAACAAAAACGCCTAAAATACTAAAAAAGGTATTTTAGGCGTTTTTGTAAAATACTTGAAAACTTTAAAAAAATGTTATATAATATTACACCATAAGAAGGTACTTAAAGCCTGTGAAAGGAATGATTATAAAAATGTCATCTAATAACAATAAATATAGAAATTTTAATCAACTAATAAATATATTTTATAACGAAGAATTAGAAGACAAACAAGAGCAAAAAACACAGCAAACAATTAAAAATAAAATAAAAATAGAACCCAAAATAATATACACAAAACCACAAGAAAACATAAAAATAGAATTCTACATAGGAAATGCTGTTAGTCAATATAAAATAAAAGACCTATCAGGCTTTTATAGCAGAATGAAAACAGGAGAAACCTACAAATATGGCGAAAATGTAGAATTTGCACACATAAAAGAAAACTTTACAGAAGAGAGCCAGCCATTACTAAAACTAGTATTAAAATATGCAGAAATAATCAAATATGGCAACACAAACTCAAATGCAAACTATAGATTTGGAGCAAGTGCACTAAACGAAAGTATAGTAACAATAGATGACAAAGGTCTAGACGACATATTCGAAATACTAAAAAACACAACAGTAAAATTTCAAAAAGCCACTGTAGAAGAGCAAATAAAATTCGAGCCAAATAGCCCAGACATAAAAATAATATTAGAAAAAATAGATAATGACAATTATGCATTATACCCAAATATAGATTCATTTAAAATAAATATCTTAAATGGCTATAAAAATACATATATATTAACATCAACAACACTATATAAATGTGATAAAAACTTTAGTAAAACAACACTAAAAATACTAAAAATATTTATAGAAAATTACTCACCAAAAATAGAAATAGGACAAAAACAATTACAAGAGCTATTTTCAATAGTAATACCAAAAATACAAGAACAAATAATATACAAAAATATAACAAAAGAAGAAATACAAAAATACACTCCCAGGCAAGTAAAAAGCAAAATATATTTAGATTTTGATAAAAAAAACTTGTCACTAATATTAAAATTTATTTATGATAATAAAGAATATAATCCATTAGAACCAGAAATAAAAAAACAAAATGGGCGAAACATAATAAAAGAAACACAAGTATTAAACCTGTTGCTATATGCAGGTTTTATGCTAGACGCAAAAAAACACAGATTTGTTCTAGTAGACGAAGAAAAAATATACAATTTTATAACACATACATTAGCAACATATGCAAACACAATAGAAATACTAGCAACTGAGCAAGTAAAAAACAAAATGTTTAAAGAACCAAAAATAAAAAACTTAGGAATAAAAATAGAAAATAACCTATTAGAAATAGACTTAAATAAAATAAACATTGACCCAAAAGAACTTGTAGAAGTACTAAAAAAATACAATGTAAACAAAAAATTTTATAGACTAAAAGATGGAACATTTTTAAAGTTAGAAAATAATGAAGAAATAGAATTTTTAAATAAACTAATGGCTACATCAAATGTAAATTATAAAGAGATACAAGATGGTATATTATACTTGCCAGCATATAGGTCATTATATTTAGAAAAATTATTAAAAGACCTACCAAATGTAGAAGTAGAGGCAAACCAAAAATATAACGAAATAACAAACAACTTAGATAAAGAAACAATAAAAAAACATATAGAAATACCATACAAACTAGACAAAATATTAAGATATTACCAAAAAGTAGGTTTTAGCTGGCTACAAACATTAGACCACTATAAATTTGGTGGAATACTTGCAGACGATATGGGCCTTGGTAAAACCATACAAATACTATCAGTAATAATGTCTTATTTAGAACAAACACCAAAAACAGAAAAAAGAGCATCACTAGTAGTAGCTCCAAGTTCATTAGCATTAAACTGGAAAAACGAAGCACTTAAATTTACTAAAGACATACAAACTCTAGTAATTCATGGTGACTATAAAGAAAGAAAACAACAAATAGAAAGCATAGAAAAATATGATCTAATAATTACATCATATGACCTATTAAAAAGAGATATAGAGCTATACAAAAATAAAAACTATAATTTTAGATTTGTAATAGCAGACGAAGCACAATATTTAAAAAACAGTAATACAAAAAATGCAATTTCTATAAAGCAAATAAATGCAGATACAAGATTTGCACTAACAGGAACACCAATGGAAAACTCACTTGCAGAACTATGGTCAATATTTGACTTTATAATGCCACAGTATCTATATTCATATAGAAAGTTTAGAAATTTATTTGAAGTTCCAATAGTAAAAGATAAAGACGAACAAGCTATGCAAAGGCTAAAAATGCTAATAGAACCATTTGTGCTAAGAAGAACAAAAAAACAAGTATTAACCGAATTGCCAGAAAAAACAATATCAATTCTTACAAATTCTATGTATGGAGAACAAAAAGAATTATATCTAGCATATTTAATGCAAGCAAAACAAGAGTTGCAAGAAACAATAAAAATAGATGGATTTGAAAAATCACAAATGAAAATTTTATCTATACTTACTAGATTAAGGCAAATTTGCTGCCATCCAAGTTTGTTTATACAAAATTATTCAGGTACAAGTAGTAAACTAGAACAATGTATGGAAATAATACGAGAAGGTGCAGCATCTAATCATAAAACACTCGTGTTTTCTGTATATACATCTATGTTCCCTATAATAGAAAAAGAACTGCAAAAAAATAAGATAAAGTATTTTAAACTAACCGGTTCTACTAAAGTTAATGAAAGGGTAAACTTAGTAGACGAGTTTAATAAAAATGATGATATAAAGGTGTTTTTAATTTCACTAAAAGCAGGAGGAACAGGTCTAAATCTAACAGGCGCAGATGTGGTTATACATTATGACCCATGGTGGAATGTATCGGCAGAAAATCAGGCAACAGATAGAGCCTACAGAATAGGGCAAAAACATAATGTGCAAGTGTATAAGCTTATTACAAAGGATTCTATAGAAGAAAAGATTTACAGGCTACAACAAAATAAGTCGGCTCTTATTGATGATGTTCTTGATATTAATACTTCGTTTATTAGTGGGTTGTCTAGGGACGAAATTATAAACCTATTTAATTAATTTCGGTTTAAATCATCATCTTGCGCATTTTGTTTGCTAAGTCAAACCTCGACGTACACAAAGTACGACTTCGGCTTGACTTAACAATCCAAAATGCACAATCTAATAATTTAAACCGAAATTATAGGGCAGAGGTGTAAATCATCATCTTGCACATTAACAAAAAAATAAAAGAAAAGGAAGAAGAAAATTGAATAATTATATTACCGTAATTGGTGGGGGGCTTGCTGGAGCAGAAGCGGCATACCAAATTGCTAAAAGAGGAATAAAAGTAAAATTGTACGAAATGAAACCTAAAAAGTTTTCACCAGCACATACAAATAAAAATTTGGCAGAAATAGTGTGTAGTAATTCTTTTAAGTCAAATTTACTTACAAATGCATGTGGCTTGCTAAAACAAGAACTAAGAATGTTAGATAGCTTGCTTATAAATATTGCAGATAAAACTAAAGTGCCAGCAGGGCAAGCACTAGCAGTAGATAGAGACCAGTTTGCAAAACAAGTAACAGAGCAAATAGAAAAAGACCCAAATATACAAATTATAAACCAAGAAGTAGAAAATATAGAACAATTAGCAAAAGATGGAATTGTAATTGTTGCTACAGGGCCACTTACGTCAGAAAGTTTAGCTAAAAATATATCAAATTTAACAGGCCAAGATAAACTATATTTTTATGATGCCGCAGCACCTATTGTTACAAAAGAGAGCATAGATTTTGATATTGCTTTTTATGGTGATAGATATAGCCAAGAAAAGAAAAAAGAAGAGACAATAGAACAATGGCAAGAAAGACAAAAAAACGAAGAAAAAAGCTATATTAATCTTCCAATGAATAAAGAAGAATACGAGACTTTTTGGCATGAGCTTGTAAATGCTCAAGTTGTAGAGTTGCACCAATTTGAAAAAAAAGAAATATTCGAAGGTTGTATGCCAATAGAAGTTATGGCAAAAAGAGGAATAGATACACTTCGTTTTGGACCACTAAAGCCTGTTGGGTTTGATGACCCAAGAACAGGTAAAAGACCATATGCAGTAGTACAATTAAGACAAGACAATAAACAGGCAAGTTTATATAATTTGGTAGGGTTTCAAACAAATTTAAAATTTGGTGAGCAAAAACGTGTTTTTAGCTTAATACCAGGTTTACAAGAAGCGGATTTTATTAAATATGGTGTAATGCATAGAAATACATACATAAATTCAACAATATTATTAGATGCAACATATAATTTAAAACAAAACAACAATATATTTTTTGCAGGACAAATAACAGGTGTTGAAGGATATGTGGAAAGTATATCTTCAGGATTAGTTGCAGGTTTAAATGCTGTATTAAAATATCAAAGTAAAAGTCCAATTGTATTTTCTAAATATACAATGATAGGAGCCTTAGCGCAATATATATCAACAGAGAATAAAAAATTCCAGCCAATGAATGCAAATTTTGGTATATTACCAGATTTAGAAATCAAAATAAAAGATAAAAAATTAAGATACGAAAATTTAGCCCAAAGAGCATTAAATAATATTACAGATTTGTTACACTAAAATTACAATTGTATTAAATTGGCAAAAAATGTTGAAAACCAAGTTTCGCTATGGTATAATAATAAATAGGGAGTTTATAAAAATTAGCCAACTAATTTTTATTTTCTATATACCAATAGAAAGGGTGGTATTAATTATGCCAAAAAAGAAAGTAAATAAAATAGAGCAAAATTATAGTAAATTTATCAAAATGACACCAGACGAAATGGAGAAATATAAAGAAAATATAAATAACGAAATAGCAAGCTTAGAAGAGCACCTAACAAATAAGGCAAAAGAAATAGAAGGAAGAGAAGCAACAATAGATTTAACTACAGACCAAGATAGAAAATATGTGCTTGCTGCACAAAAAGAAACTGCAGAACAAGAGCTAGAAGATTTATATTATAGAAGACAAAAGCAACAAAAAGCTTTAAAAGAAGTAGAAAATTATGAAAAAAATAAAGATAAAATACAAAAAATTGTAGGGTATAAAGAAAAACTAAAAACTCAAAGAGAAAAGCTTAAAACAGATGCACAAACTCTAGCTCTAGACCTACAAAATAAAAAAGAAGAAAAGGCACAAATAGAGGAAAAATTAAAAAATTCAGAAGAGCTAACAAACCCAGAATATAATAGCTTAATGATACAAAAAGAAAAAGTAGAAAAAGAAATAGAGCAAAAAGAGAGAAAATTAGAGCAATTAAACAAAAAAATTATAAGCTTAAATGGTTCAGTAAGTAAATGTGACTTAGTATGGAAAAACCTAATGTTAGGTAAAACTTGGGACGAAATACATGTTAAAGCAGTAGAAATGAACAAAACAAAAAATAAAAAATATGTGCCAACACAAGAAGAAATGGAAGCAAAACAAAGTTTAGTAAATGTACTTGCACAAATTAGAGACAAAAAACAAGCAGAAATAGAACAAAACCCAACTATTAGAGAGAGAGCTACAGATGCAATAAAAGATAAAGCAATGACTAAATATGATAATCTTGCAAGTAAACATCCAATTCTTGCGAAGTTTAGAGATGCCTTTACAAAATTAAGAAATAAGTTTACAAAAAATAAAAAAGAAGAAGTTGAGCAAGAAGGTCAAGAGGTAGCTTCTGCACCAAGAGACGAATTTGTGGATAAATTAAGAGTAATGGTAGATGCAGAATATAAGGAGCAAGTTAAAGCAGAAAAAGTAAAACAAGAGGCACAAAAACATGCTGTAAAATCTACAGATCAAAACGAAAGGCAATAAGTAGAGCATAAAAGCAATAAGAAGATTTTATAAAATTTCTTATTGCTTTTTTTCTTTTGGATTTTATATATCAGGTTTTAAGTGTTGTACTGAAAGATTTGTCACTTTTTTTGTGTTTGTATTATAGTTAAGTGGCAAATGTTACAATTGTGTTACAATTATATTATTTTTTCTTTACATTTTTCAATATATATTGAATTGTTATATTTGTTATGATATTATTTGTTCTAGTAGTTAATATAAATAATATTAAGGTTGGGAGGAACAGGTTATGCAAGACATCATAACAGCTACAGACCTTGGGACTGTAGAGAGAGAGAGAGAGAGAGAGAGAGAGAGAGAGAGAGAGAGCTATACTTTACTAAACGGATTAAAA
>CALXAW010000013.1 GCA_944386375.1 uncultured Clostridia bacterium | reverse complement strand
ATGTAACAAATATGAGTTATATGTTTTATAATTGTAAAGCCCTAACAAGCATGGGAGACATAGGAAGTTGGAACACAAGTAATGTAACAAATATGAGTGGGATGTTTATGAATTGTAATGTTTTGACAAACATAGGTACATTGAATGCTTGGGATACAAGTAATGTAACAAATATGCAGACTATGTTTGGAGGATGTTGGAATTTATCAAATATTGGAAGTGTAGGCAATGGAAGCACTGCTAAATTAATAAATACAAGTAAAATGTTTATGTATGCAAGTAGAATTAATGCAACAATAACAATTAGAGGAAATGTAACAAATTATGGAGATATGTTCACGGGAGCTTCTATATATTCTGGGTCAAACATTACAGTTAACTACACAAGTACAACATCTTCTATAGTAGATAGTATGCTAGCAACAAAATCTTCAAATAGTAGAGTATATAAAGGCAGCTTAGTCCAATAAAAGTCTTCTATTGGGGACGGAGATAACGACAACTTTAGCAATGCAAAAATCCCTACGGCCAACTTAACATAACACGAATTGCGAAAATACACAAATGACACACAACTTAAGTAGCAATAGCACAATTCACAAAACCTCAGCCCCAAGGTGTGGCAAACCGCCCATCCTGGGGCACTTTTATTTGCAAGCGCACCAGACAATTTACTTTGACACCATAATATGGAAATAATAAAATAACCACCTGCTAGAAAATTTTGTTAAAAAATGTAAGCTTAGCTATTGACATTTACATAAAAGTTATGATATATTAATTAACAGTACAGTTTCAGTACTATCAAATACAACCTAGGTGTGGCAAAAAGTATTGTTTCATTTTAATTAGATTTCTTATTAATAATCTATTTAAAAACAAAATCCCAAAAGAAGGAGGCGATGTCAAAAAAATATAATACCAAAGAAAAAAGCAAACTAAAGAAATAGTATTGCAAAGAAAAGTAAAAAATAAAAAAACAGAAAGGATTGATTGAATGGTAAAAAAAGAAGAAACAAAAGAAACACAGGAAACAGAAGAAGTGTTTTATCCAACAAATGACTATTGCTTCAAAAGGCTTTTTGGATATAAAGGAAATGAAGCAATAACACAAAATTTGCTAGAGTCAATATAGAGAACTGGTTAAAATTCATACAAGATCCAAATAAGTTAGGGGGAGATATTTTGGATAAGAATGAAGCAATAAAAGAGGCGAAAAAGGTATATGACGAATTAATGGCAGACGAACATGAAAGAACACTAATAAAATTAAGAGAAAAATACATAAGAGATTATAACACAATAAAAGAAGATGGTTATAACAATGGATATAATGATGGAAAAGATGCTGGAGCAAAAAAAGAAAAATTAGAAATAGCCAAAAAAATGCTAAAAATGAAATTAAATAAAGAAGATATAATAGAGGCAACAGGATTAAGTCAAGAGAAATTATTAGAAATAGAGAAAGAAATGAATTAATATTATAGAGACATACCTAGTTGTTTAATATTAGGTTATGGAAGTGACAATAAAAGTATACATATAGTGTGTGGAGTAAGTAAAAATATTCTTCATATGATAACAGCATATAGACCCAATGTAGATAAATGGGAAGAAGATATGAAAACAAGGAGGAAAAACTAATGGAATGTTTTATGTGTAAAGGAAATTTAGAGATTAAAAAAGTAAATTATGTAGTAGATTTGGATAGTACAATTATAATTATTAAAGGAGTTCCAGCAAAGGTATGTGCCCAATGTGGGGAACAATATTTTGAAGATGAAACAGCAGAAAATATAGATAAAATTGTAAATCAATTAAAGAAATTATCAACAGAAGTAACTATTGTAAATTATTCAGAAAAAGTAGCTTAATCATAATATAGTTTAGGTAAGCGATTAATAATGAAGTGCAGTTGAAAATGAAAGCTGCAGAAAGTACAAATAAATGAAAACATAATATGTGACATAGAGATGCAAGTAAAAGACTTAAAAAACATGGACAGAAGGAGCTCATATTATATGTCAAGCTTAATAGCAGAGGAACTAAAAAAGGGAGAAGACTATACACAAATTAAGAATACAATAGTAATAAATTTATTAAATTTTAAATATTACAAAAGAAACAGTTATAGAAGTATAGCACATATGAAGTTTGAAAAAACGAAAGAAAATGAATATGTAGAAATGGGATATAAAAAAGAAGAAGAGATAGCAACACATGATTTAGAGATGCATTTTATAGAAATACCTAAATTTGCAAAAAAGAATCCAGGAGCAGAAACAAAGTTAGAACAATGGCTATGGCTAATAGTAGGGAATAGGGGGAAATTAGAGATGGCTAAAAAAGAAAATAAAGAATTAAAAAAGGCAATGGATATAATAGACGAAATGAGTATGGATCCAAAAGAATGGGAGTTATATGAGTCAAGAAGAAGAGCAATAATGGATTATAATACTGGAATAGCGGAAGCAAAAGCAGAGGGCTTAACTCAAGGATTAGAACTTGGCAGAAGTGAAGGACTATCTCAAGGTAAAGAGCTTGGAGCAAAAGAAAATACAATAGAAATAGCAAAAAAAATGCTAAAAGAAAATGTAGATGTAGATTTTATTGTAAAAATAACTGGCTTAAGTAAAGAAGAATTAGAAAATTTAAAAAAGAATTGAATTAATAGGTACTATAGGAAAAAGAATTTCGAAACTTGAGGTGCCAATTTGTCACTTCAAGTTTTGAAAAGCAGAATTATGGTATTAGAAGTTCAGTATAAAATTTCCTATAATTGAATATAATAACTATAGAATAAAATTATAGGAGAGCTGGTATGCACGAAGAGTTTGTAAAAGAAAATAAAATTTTAGAGCTAACAGATAAACAAAAAGAAACAGAACTAATAAAAAATATAATAATGGTAAAAGAAGAACTAAAAACCGCAAATAAGAATTTTGAATTTGCAGAAGATGAGCTAATAGATTATTACACATATCAAATAAAAGCAAATCAGTCAAAATTAGATTATTTAATACGAATAGCAAAAACAAGAGGAATAGTTGTAGATATGATTAAACAAATAGAGATTAAATTATATGGAGAAGAAATTGAGGTAGGGTAATATTTGTCCAATATTTTTCATAAAGATAGTATAAAGTACTATCTTTTTTTGAGGTGATTTATTTGGAAAAAAATATTATAATTTATTTGGCATGCATTTGTTTTTTATTTGTAATTGGCAGAATTTTTATATTACCTATAAAAACAATTTTAAAATTGGTTGTTAATTCCATTTTAGGTGGTGTATTAATTTACATTATAAACCTAATAGGTGGCATATATAATTTTCATATTGGCTTAAATTTTGTGACTGCAATAGGAATTGGCTTACTTGGCATACCGGGAGCAATACTACTAATTGTGCTAAAACTTCTTATAAACTAGTACTTGCAACTTTTTTAAGTTTAGTGTAATATAATACTATAAAAAAGGAGGGATTACACATGTGTGGAATAGTTGGATATATAGGAAAACAAAAAGCAAGCCCAATATTAATAAATGGATTATTAAGACTAGAATATAGAGGATATGACTCAGCAGGAATTGCAACAATAGAAGAAAATAAAATAAATATAATGAAAGTAAAGGGAAGAGTAAAAAATTTATATAATTTAGATGGAATAGATAACCTAAAAGGAACAATAGGAATAGCTCATACAAGGTGGGCAACTCACGGAATACCATCTACTCAAAATGCACATCCACATTCAGACAATAGCAAAGAATTTGCAGTTGTACATAATGGAATAATAGAAAATTATAATGACTTAAAAACCTTTTTAACAGAAAAAGGGTATAAATTTTATTCACAAACAGATACAGAAATAATACCAAACTTAGTACATTATTATTATCAAAAAGAAGATAAAGATGATGACTTAAAAGTTTTACGAGCAGTAAAAAATGCTTGTGCAGATTTAAAAGGAAGTTATGCAATAGAGTTAGTAACAAGCCATGCTCCTAATAAAATGATAGTAGTTAGAAAAGATAGCCCACTTGTAATAGGAAAAGGAGATGGAGAAAACTATATTTCTTCAGATATTCCAGCAATACTATCATTTACAAAAGATTTTTATCTAATAGATGATAACGAATTTGCAGTACTTACAAGAGATGCAGTAGAGTTTTATAATAATAAATTAGAAAAAATAAATAAAAAAGTAGAAAGCATACAATGGAGTGCTACATCAGCAGAAAAAGATGGCTATGATGATTATATGCTAAAAGAAATACACGAACAACCAAATGCAATAAGAGAAACAATAGGTTCAAGATTACCAGAAGATGGACCTTGTTATTTTGAAGACCTAAACTTTACAAAAGAGTACTTAGATTCAATTAATAAAATATATATTGTAGCATGTGGTACAGCAATGCATGCAGGTCTAGTTGGAAAAAACATATTAGAAAAACTATGTAAAATTCAAACAGAAGTAGATATAGCATCAGAATTTAGGTATAGAGACCCATTAATAAATACACAAACATTATGCATATTTATTTCTCAATCTGGCGAAACAGCAGATACAATTGCAGCATTAAAGCTTGCAAAACAAAAAGGAGCAACAACACTTGCAATTACAAATGTAATAGGAAGCTCAATAACAAGAGAGGCAGATTATTCTATATATACACATGCTGGCCCAGAAATTGCAGTAGCGTCAACAAAAGCATATACATCACAAGTTGTATTAATATCAATTTTAGCAATATATTTTGCAGAATTGCTAGAAAGTGTAGATACAAAAATAATTAAAAACTTAAAAACAGAAATATTAAAATTACCAGCAAAAATTGAAGAAACAATAAAAGTAGATAAACAAATACAAGAGTTTTCTAGAAAAGTATTTCAAGAAAAGGATATATTCTTTTTAGGAAGAGGTATAGATTGTACAGTTGCACAAGAAGGGTCACTAAAACTAAAAGAAATATCATATATACATTCAGAGGCGTATGCAGCAGGAGAACTAAAACATGGACCAATTGCATTAATAGAAAAAGGAATAACAGTAATAGGAATAATAACAGACCCACAATTAGTAGAAAAGTCTGTAAGCAATATACAAGAGGTAATAACACGTGGCGCAAAAACTTTAATAATTACAAACCAAGATCTACCACAAAACCATTTTGATACAATAATAAAAATACCAGAAGTAAATTATTTGCTATCACCAGTTATATCTGTTGTGCCATTACAGTTGTTATCATATTACATTTCTAAAGAAAAAGGCTTAGATGTAGATAAACCACGTAATCTTGCAAAATCTGTAACAGTAGAATAATAATAAAATATATGCTATAATTGGATTAAGATTATATCTTAATCCAATTAATTTTATACAAATCCGAAAGTGATACTTTCCGATTTGTTCAATGGAGGCAATATGTTTAATATAGAAGAAGAATTAAAAAAACTCCCAAAAAAACCGGGAGTATATATAATGAAAGACAAAGATGATAATATAATATATGTAGGAAAAGCAGTAGTATTAAGAAATCGTGTTAAATCATATTTTAGAAAAACAAATAAAACAGAAAGAATTAAAAAAATGGTTTCTTTAATAGATCATTTTGAATACATTGTAGTAGACAACGAAGCAGAAGCATTAATATTAGAATGTAACCTTATAAAAAAGAATAGACCTAAATTTAATGTTTTGTTAAAAGATGATAAATCATATCCATATATAAAAATAGATGTAAAATCAGATTACCCAAATGTGTTTATAACAAGAAGGCTTATAAATGATGGCTCAAAATATTTTGGACCATATGCAAACCCAGGTGCGGCAAAAGAAATGCTAGACTTTATAAAACAAAAATTTAAAATACGCCAATGTAGAAATTTTAAATCTACAACAAGGCCATGTTTAAATTATCATATAAAAAGATGTTTAGCACCATGTGTTGGTTATATATCTAAAGAAGAATATAGAAATCAAATAGACGAAATAATAGATCTATTAGATGGAAAAACAGATAAAATAATAAAAGAATTAAATACACAAATACAAGAAGCATCTAAAAAACTAGAATTTGAAAAAGCTGCATATTTAAGAGATAAAAAAGTAGCAATACAGCGAGTTTCAGAAAAACAAAAAGTATCAAATATATCAGAAAACAATATAGATGTAATAGGAATTGCAAAATCTGAGTTAGAGGTATGTATAGAAATATTTTTTGTGCGTGGAAGTAAAATGATAGGTAGAGAACACTACTTTTTTCAAGAGCTAAAAGATATGGAAGATAAAGAGATTTTATCAGGTTTTATAAAACAATATTATTTAGAAAATCCAAATATTCCAAATAAAATAATGATAAGAGAAGAACTAGAAGATAAAGAGGCAATAGAGCAATGGTTATCAACAAAAAAAGGAAGAAAAGTGGAAATTAAATCACCTAAAAAGGGCGAAAAACTAAGATTTGTAGAAATGGCAGAAATGAATAGTAAAGTTACATTAGAAAATAAAGAAAATGATAAAAGCGAAATATTATTAGAATTAAAAGAAGTGTTAAATTTAGATAAGCTACCAAGAAAAATAGAAACATATGATATATCAAATATATCTGGTGAATATATGGTTGCAGCTATGTGTGTATTGCAAGATGGAGTAATAAAAAAGAACTTATCTAGAAGGTTTAAAATAAAAGAAGTATTTGCGCAAGATGACCCAAAATGCATGGAAGAAGTAGTAACAAGAAGACTAAAACACTCTATTGATAATCCAAATGGAGGGTTTGGCAAACTTCCAGATGTGATTTTTGCAGATGGTGGAATTACACAAATAAGGGCAATACAAAAGGCAATAAAAAAATATAATTTACACATACCTGTATATGGAATGGTAAAAAATGATAAGCATCAAACAAGAGCATTAATGGACGAAAATAGATGTGAATTGCCAATATCAGAAAAATTAATGAATCTTATAACAAAATTTCAAGATACAGTTCATGATACAGCAATAACATATCATAGAAAAATTAGAGATAAACAAATGTCAAAATCAGAATTAGACAATATTCCAGGAATAGGCGAAGTAAAGAAAAAGCTTTTATTAAAACAATTTGGAAGTGTAGAAAAAATAAAAAAAGCAACAATAGAAGAACTAATGCAGGTAAAGGGTATAAACAAAGAATTGGCAGAAACAATATTAAATTACAAAAACTAGTTCATACCCTAGGAAAATATTACTTTCCTAGGGTATAAAACTTGCTATGCTCCAAAGTTGCACAAAACAAGAATTATGGTAACTGCTTTGGTTGATAAATGGGAAAAAGTGTGGTATAATTTTAGTAATGGCATATGGCCATTGTTGCAAATATCCGATAGCATAAGGAGGAATAACAATGAAAAAGAATCGGATTAACAGTGATGTTTTGCGTAAAAGCAAATATGACACAGAAATAGTTATAGAGCCAAAAGAAGATGTGCAAGTTGAAGTGAAAACTGGAGAACATGGTGAATTAATTATCAGAACTTTCCCAATCGAAACAAACTATGAATATCATAGAAAGGATTTTGCATTATATAAAAATCCACCAACACCACCAGGGTACAAATACAAATGTGCTGAGTGGAATGAAGGTATTGTTTTTGAAAGGGAATATGATAAAAGCGAAATTGTATGGGTTCCAGCTGGAGCGCTAAAACCAAATGGCACATTAGATGGGGTAAACTTTAGAGAAAAGTTTGGGGCAAGACCTTTTGGAGAAATAGAATTCGAAAGAGGGAAATATAAAGACCCTGATACACATGAATTCATTTCTTTGATTAGAAGTGTAAAAAAATATGGCGGTTTTTTTATTTCTCGATATGAAATTTCTATAAATGCCAAAACAGGTCTCCCACAATCTGTAAAGGGAAAAAAACCATTAGTAAATGTAGATTTCGATAAAGCAAAAGAGTTGGCATCTTCGTTTGAAAAAAATCAATATATCAATAGCCACCTGCCATATGGAGCAGAAATTGACTCAATTGCAGAATGGTTTATTGAATCAGGTAGCAAAACATATGAAGAAGTTGTAAGAAACTCTACTAGCTGGGGAAACTACAGACAAAATGCACATTCAACAGGAGAACTTGTGCAGACAGGCTCTAGAGAAGAATATTGTGTTAACAATATTTATGATTTTACAGGCAATGCAACTACATGGACACAAGAAAAATATGATGGTGTTTACCATACTATGAGAGGAGGCAACTACTCTAATCCTGGAACATATTTTTCGGCAATTCGTAGAACCTTTGAAAAAAGCGGAAATAGGTCAGAAGCCAATGGGTTCCGTGTTGCACTGTATTTAAAGTGATTTGCTTTTTATGCACATCACAAGAAAAGACTTTGCTAATTGCAAGGTCTTTTCTTCTGGTATAGGAAAATCAAGTTTTTCCTATACCAGAAGTCGCTACACTCCAACGATTTAATTTTTTTACCTTAAAACTATACTTAAAATTATTTAAAAAGCCACAAAATTGAACGTGAGGCGAAAGGAGATGTAGAAAATATGGTATAGATTAAGAAAATTAAAGGAATATTATGACGGAGTTATTGAAAAAAATGATAAGATAATTGAGAATTTAAAAAAATCATCATATTTTAAAAATGCTACTTTACTAGAAATTTACCATTTTTATAAACTAGAGTATCTCCATTTTTTGCATTTTTTGGAATGTCATCTATGGGGATATTTTCTGGCTTGTTAGTATTTAGATTCTTGCAAACAGCAAAATCTATACCAATATCAGAAATTTGATAATATTCTGGTAAAACATTTATTTTTGAAGAAAGAGTTGCATAACTGCACTCACTTAAAAGGTTATCAATATTATTTGTATTTGCTGGGATTCCTGTGTAATCCACACGAAAATCTTTTGAAGAAACTTTTTTTAGTGCTTCTCCGACTTCTGGAGTTGTTCCTTTAAAATAAGATTTAGGAATATTATATATAGTTTTAGAAGAGTAATCAAAGCAAACTGCGTAATTGTTTTCGAATTTTGCAAAATGTAGTTTAGTATTATTGGGTAAGTTTTCAAGTATTTTATCATTTGATTGCAATTCTAAATAACTTTGTAATTCATGAATAAAATCATCAACAAAAGTTCCTTTGATATTATCATGAATTTTATTATCTAATAGATTTAAGCTATTTAATGAAAAATTTAAAAAATCGTTCAAATTAGTTCCTCCTTATAGTATAATTTTTGTTAGGTGATAATAATGAAAAAAATAAAGAATGTAATAATCATTATAGTAATATTAATGAGTGTAGGCAATGAGAGTCTTGCACATGGTGGCAATATTACAGGTTGGAAAGATAAAAATTCAGAAAATATAACTGAATATAATGGAAAATATTATGGATATCACAAAGAAGATGGAGTAGTCCATTATCATCAAGTAAAATGGGATGAAGAAAATCAAAAATGGGTAATTGTTATGCCAGCAGTATATTATGATGAAAACTTTAATAAAATAGAAAATGATTATGATGAAAATACCAATAAAATTGAAGTAGAACTAGTAGAAGTAATCGATGGAGATACTGCAAAATTCAAAATGAACGGAGAGCAAATAACTGTTAGATTTTTAGGAATAAATACAAAAGAAACAGTAGACCCAGAAATTGGAGAAGAAGTTTGGGGAAAAGAAGCAAGTGATTTTACAAAAGAAAAACTTGAAAATGCTACTAAAATTGAATTAGAATTTGATGAAGTTGCTGATGAAAAAGATAAATATGATAGATACTTATCTTGGATTTGGATAGGTGATGAATTATTGCAAAATCTATTAGTAGAAAATGGACTAGCTGAAAATTATATGTTGCAGAACAATTATAAATATGCTGGAATGTTACAAGAAAGTGAAGAAAATGCAAAAAATAATAAACTTGGAATTTGGAGTGAAGAAACGAGCGATACACAAAATAATGAAAGCGAAAATCAAATAATAGAAGATAATCAAAAAGAAGATGAAAATAACAATTTACTTCATATAATTACAGGAATTATAATAATATTGCTTATATGCATATTTAATATAGCATATATTAAGAAAAAAAGAAAGTAGTTTGGATGAAATTTTATAATATGAAAACAAGGAGGAAAAAATTTTTTGCAACAGTACAAAACAAACTGAAATATATAGAGATAGAGAAAAGAAGCAATTAGAAAGTGATACTTTCTGATTAGTATAAAAGTCACCTTGCTCTAATTTGGCACGTTTTACGCAAACTAGACATAATATATAGCATAATAAAAAAGAGAGGGTGAAAATAATGTTAAGTTACATAATAGAAGGAGGCAAAAAACTAGAAGGAGAGGTACATATATCTGGTTCAAAAAATGCATCATTACCAATAATTGCAGCAACAATGTTAAATAAAGGAATAAGCAAATTATACAATGTACCAGAAATACATGATACAAAAATGATGTTTGAAATATTAAAAAAATTAGGATGTACAGTCAAAAAAAATAACAAAAAAATAATAATAGACTCATCAAAAGCAGAAGGATATAAAATACCAGAAGAACTAATGAGACAAATGAGATCATCTGTTGTTTTAGCAGGTGCAATCCTTGGGAGACATAAGAAAGCAGAGTTCTCATATCCAGGTGGATGTGACATTGGAGCAAGACCAATAGACCTACATTTAAAAAGTTTTGAAAAATTAGGCATATTAATTTCAGAAAACTATGGAAATATTAGTTGTAAATGTGATACAATAGATAATGCAAAAATAGACTTAGATTTTCCAAGTGTGGGAGCAACAGAAAATATAATGCTTGCATCAACCTTAGGAGAAGGAACTACAATAATAACAAATGCAGCGAGAGAGCCAGAAATAATAGATTTGCAAAACTTTTTAAATAGAATGGGAGCACAAATTTCTGGAGCAGGCACAAATATAATACAAATAAAAGGAGTAAAAAAATTAAAAGATGTTAGTTATAATATAATGCCAGACAGAATAGAAGCAGGAACATATTTATGTGCAGGTGCAATAACAGGTGGAAAAATTAAAATAACTAATATTGTTTCAGAGCACTTAACTCCAATTATAAATAAACTTGAAGAAGCAGGTTGTAGCCTTAATGTACAAAAAGATAACATAGAATTAATAGCACCAAAAAGAGTAAAAGCAGTAGACTTAAAAACCATGCCATATCCAGGATTTCCAACAGATATGCAGTCAGTATTTGTGTCATTACTTACAACAGCTAAAGGAACATCTATAGTAGTAGAAAATATATTTGAAAATAGATATAAATTTGTACCAGAATTAAGTAGAATGGGAGCAAAAATAACAGTAGAAGGAAAGGCGGCAATAATAAAAGGAGTAAGAAAAATACATGCAGCAAATGTAAAAGCAACAGACTTAAGAGGAGGAGCAGCACTTGTTTTAGAAGCACTGGTAGCAAAAGGAGAAACAAAAATAGAAAATATACAATATATTTTAAGAGGATACGAAAAATTAGATGACAAATTAAAAAAATTGGGAGCAAAAATCTCAATAAAAGAAGGTGAATAAAATTGCGAAATAAAAAAAATAATGCAAATTTATCAAATAAAAAAAGGGCAGTAGAAAAAAATACTGCCCCACAAAGCAAAAAAAACAGGCGAAAGCATACAAAAAAGAAAAAGATAAATATAGCAAAAATATTAAAATGGACATGCTTAATATTTGTAATAGCAGGAGTTATAGCATTTTTATTTACAACACCAATTTTTAATATAAAAGAAATACAAGTTGCTGGAAATGAGCAAGTAAGCACAGAAGAAATACAAAGTCTATCACAAATACAATTAGATGAAAATATATTTAGAAACCTAAAATCAAACATAATAAATAATGTAAAAGAAAATGCATATATAGATAATGTAACTGTAAAGAGAATTTTACCAGATAAAATACAAATACAAGTACAAGAAAGACAAGTAAGATTTATGCTAAAACTTTTAAATAGTTACATATATATAAGTAGTCAAGGATATCTATTAGAAATTTCAGAAACGCCAAAACAAGTACCAATAATAGAAGGAATATCTACACCAGAAGAAGAACTTACAGTAGGGAACAGATTAAATGTACAAGACTTAGAAGCATTGCAAACAGTTCTGCAAATTATGAGCAATAGCGAAGAAAACGAAATAAGTCAGTTCATAACAAGCATAAATATACAAAATAAAAATGATTATACAATATATTTTGAATCTAAAAGTAAAACAGCACATTTAGGAGATGCTACAAACTTAGATACTAGAATATTGTATGTAAAAGCAATATTAGAAGCAGAAGAGGGTAAGGTTGGAGAAATATTTGTAAATGGAGATCTAAATGACGATTTTAAGCCATTTTTTAGAGAAAAAATATAATTGTTAGGAGGTAAGTAATGAATAAAAAAGTAATAAGTTTAGTTCTTGGAGGCATGTGTTTAGTTTTAGTATATGGAATATGTGTACAAATAAAAACAATAAATAACACAAATTCATCATATAGTACAAGTAGTACAGTAAATGAATTAAGAGATGAGGTATTACGATATAAAGAAAGATATGACAATAGAGCAGAAGAATTAGAAAAGGCAGAAGCAGAGCTAGAAAAAGTAAGAGAAAGTACTACTGGAAATAATGAAGAACTTACACAATTAGAAGAACAAATAAAACAAGGAAATAAAATGCTAGGTCTTACAGAAGTAACAGGAGAAGGAGTTATAGTTACATTAAATGATAATACAACAACGGCTACAAGTTCAGTATTAGACATAAGTACATTAGTAGTACATGACACAGATGTATTAAGTGTAATAAACGAATTAAAAAATGCAGGAGCAGAAGCAATATCTATAAATGACCAAAGACTAGTTACAACAACAGCAATATCTTGTGACGGAAATGTAATTAGCATAAATGGACAAAAAGTAGGAGCACCATTTGAAATAAAAGCAATAGGATTACCAGAACAATTATCAGCACTTGAAAGACCAGGAGGATATTTAAGTGTATTAAAAGAATATGGAATAGAGGCAGAACTTGAAAAGTCAAATAATATAACAATACCTAAATATAATGGTGCTATAAATTTTAAATATGCACAAAATAAATAATTATATAAGTTTCAAATAAGAAAGGATTGGAGGAAATGGTTATAAAGAAAAAGGGTAAAATCATAATGGCAATAGTTATAGGGTTATCATGTTTTATACTATCAATGGTAATGTTTATGCAATTTAAAGTAGTAAACCAAACAGATATAACATCAATAGAAAACATGAGAGAAGCAGAACTAAGAGCAGAACTATCAAATTGGAAACAACAATATGACGAAGTAGACAAAAGATACCAAGAAGTAACTGCTACAGCACAAGAATATCAGAACAAAGAAGAATCAGATAATGAAACATCACAACTACTACAAAGTGAATTATCACAAATAAATATGTTATTAGGAAAAACAGATGTAACAGGGCCAGGAATAGAAATAGTATTAAAAGAAACTGAAAGCACAGATACATCAATAAATGCAAGCGATTTATTGGTAATAGTTAACTCTTTAAAACAAGCAGGAGCAGAAGCAATATCTATAAATGAAGAAAGAATAATAAATAGTACAGACATAGTAGATATAAACAATTCATTTATAAAGGTAAATGGACAAAGAATACTTGCACCATATGTAATAAAAGCAATTGGAGATTCTGCATACTTAGAAAGCTCTTTATTAGGAAGCGGAGGATATGCAGATGAACTAAAAGGATATGGTTATGATGTAAGCATAGAGCAAGACTCAAAAATAGAAATAGGAAAATACGAAGATGAGCTTACAAATAAATATATGCAATAGAAAGGAGTGGTGGTAATGGTTTATGCAGGCATCCTACTAGGCTGCATCCTAGGAGCAATATTAGGAATAAATGCACCAGTAATATCTTACACATATTCAAGTTATTTAGCAATTGCAATAATTGCAGCATTAGACTCAGTATTTGGAGGGATAAGTTCAGTATTAAAAAAGAACTTTGATTTAAAAATATTTGCATCAGGATTTTTCTGTAATGCAATATTATCAATTTTACTAACATATTTAGGAGAAAAACTAAATGTAGATATTTATTTAGCTGCAATAGTTGTTTTTGTAGGAAGAATGTTTACAAACTTAACAATTATAAGAAGATACTATGTAGACAAATGGTCAAACAAAATACAAAACAGACAAAAACAATCTTAATATAACAAAGCGGAAAAACATTTCGGAAATAGCATTAAAAACTTTTTCGACAGCTTTCAGTTTAGATAAAAATAAAGAATTTCTAGAAGAAGCAGCAATTGCTTCTTTTAATATTACAGAATTATTACAAAAACATTACAAAAATATAACAAATTGTATTGACTTTTGTCCAAAAATGTAATATATATAGAGTTGTGATAAATACATATAAGTCAAATGGAGGAATTATCTTGGCAATAGGTGATATAATAGTAGGTATTGACATAGGTACATCCAAGGTATGTACAGTACTTGGAGAAGTAAATAATTTTGGTCAAATAGAAATAATGTGTAGTACATCATGTAAATGTAGTGGTGTAAAAAAAGGTAAAATAATAGACGAAGACGAAGTAACTTTAAGCATAGAAAAAACAATAGAAGAGGCAGAAGAAGAAACAAACTTAAAAATAAATTCAGCCTATGTAACAGTACCAGGAAAATATATAACAATAGTACAAAATAGTATAGTAAAAGATATAAAAGATAAATATGCAGGAATATCAATAAGAGATGTGCAAGCAGCAATAATGCAAGTAAAAGATATAGAAGTACCAGACGGAAAAACAATAATAGACATAGTACCAGACGAAATAATATTAGATAACGGAAAAGTTGTAAGTGACCCTGTTGGCAATTTAAGTTCAACAATTACAATAAATGCTCAAATAATATTAGCAGACAAAGACTATGTAAGGCAACTAATGAGCATATTTAAAAGAGCTGGACTAGAAATAGATGCAATGGTACCAGTAACACTAGCAGAAAGAAACTTAGTGTTAGACAAAAACGAAATGAATGACAATATAATGTTATTAGACATAGGTGCAGGAAATACAGATATAGGAGTTTTCGAAGGCTCAAAATTTATATATACCAACACTATACCAGTAGGTGGAGATAGCATAACAAATGACATAGCAATAGTACTAAATATATCAGAAGAAGAAGCAGACAAATTAAAAAAACAATATGGTTTAGCACTAAAATCATTTATAGATAATGACAATGACATAATACTAAACACATGCAAAGATGACGGAAAAAGTAGAATAATAAAAAGTTCTGAATTAATAGAAATAATAGAAGCAAGAATAGAAGAAATATTTTCAATTGTAAACAAAGACATAACAAATCAAGGAATAAAACCAAGAATAAATAATGTAATACTAACAGGACAAGGAATAAGCAACATAAACAAAAGTGATGTAGCAGGAAAAATAATATTAAATATACCAGTAAAAATATCAACAGGAAGACTAATAAGTACAGTAAAACCACAATTCAGAACAAGTTATGCACTGGTAAGATATATAGCATCAAGACCATTTACAAAAACAGTTTCAAGCAATGTTGACAACGAAACAAATGAAAGCATGCTAAAAAACATTTTAGCAAGAATAAAAGAATTTTTTTATTCATAATAAAAGTTTTTAATTTTAAGTTGACCGTTAAAAACAAATAAAAACTATGGACAACTTACATAAACAATGATATATATATTTTTAAGGAGGAAGGAAACTTTATGTTGGACTATGAAGATAACAATAATATAACAATGATGGATGGAACAGCTACAATAAAAGTAATAGGAGTAGGAGGAGCAGGAAATAACGCAGTAAACAGAATGATAGACTCTGGAATAAAAGGAGTAGACTTTATAGCAGTAAACACAGATAGACAAGCACTTCAAACATCTAAAGCAGCTACAAAAATTCAAATAGGAGAAAAAATAACAAGAGGATTAGGAGCAGGTGCTAATCCAGACATAGGAGCACAATCTGCAGAAGAAAGCAGAGCAGAAGTATCAGAAGTACTAAGAGGAGCAGATATGGTATTTGTTACAGCCGGAATGGGTGGAGGAACAGGCACAGGAGCTGCGCCAATAGTAGCACAAGTAGCAAAAGAAATGGGAATTTTAACAATAGCAGTTGTTACAAAACCATTTACATTTGAAGGAAAGAAAAGACTATCACAAGCAGAAAGAGGAATAGAAAGCTTAAAAGGAAAAGTAGACACATTAGTTGTAATACCAAATGATAAACTATTACAAGTAATAGACAGAAAAACATCAATAACAGAAGCATTCCAATTAGCAGATGACATATTAAGACAAGGTGTACAAGGTATATCAGACTTAATTGCAATACCAGGACTAGTAAACCTAGACTTTGCAGATGTTAAAACAATAATGTTAAATACAGGAATGGCACATATGGGAATAGGAACAGCATCAGGAGAAAACAGAGCAGAAGATGCGGCAAAACAAGCTATTCAAAGTCCGCTATTAGAAACATCAATAGAAGGAGCAAGAGGAGTAATTATAAATATTACAGGTGGAGAAGACTTAGGACTACACGAAGTAAATACAGCAGCAGAATTAGTACAAAGAAGTGTTGATCCAGAAGCAAATATCATATTTGGTACAGTAACAGATCCTACAATGGAAGACGAAATAAAAATAACTGTAATAGCAACAGGGTTCGAAAAACCAGAACCAGCTTCAAATATGGCAGTAGGAGACATAGTATCTAAAACATGGGACAGAAAAATAAATTCAATACCACAAAAAACAGAAACAAGTTCATCACAAAATGATTTAGACATACCTTCTTTCTTAAGAAAAAATAAAGGAAAGAATGCATAAAAATAGATAAAAATGTTATTAAAAAAAAGAAATAATCGTAAATACTCGATTATTTCTTTTTTTTTACAATAAGAAATGACAGTCTTTTTACAAATAACAATATATAATAATCAACATAGGTGGTAATAATGACAATTTATATAGATGTTGTATTAATAGAAAACATAGTAATGAATTATATTATATTATATGCAACAGCAATAATATCAAAAATAAAACCAAAACAAATAAGAATAATACTAGCAAGTTCTATTGGAGCAATATATGCGATAATAGCATATATGTCAATTTTAGAAATTTACTCTACAATCATACTAAAAATATTTTTATCAATAATCATAATATATGTAGCATTTAATCCACAAAATATAAAAAAACTATGTAAAGAACTACTACTATTTTATCTAACATCATTTGTATTTGGAGGAGCGGCTTTTTCTTTAATATATTTTATAAAACCGCAAGACATACTAATGAAAAATGGGTTATTTATAGGAACATATCCGCTAAAAACAGTATTTTTAGGCGCAATAGTAGGATTTATAGTAATAACTTCAGCATTTAAAATTATCAAAACAAAATTCACAAAAAACACATTAATATGCAAAATACAAATAAAACTAAATCAAAAAGAAATAGAAACAAAAGCAATGATAGACACAGGCAACTTATTAAAAGACCCAATAACAAATATGCCAGTAATTGTAGTAGAAAATACACTACTATATGATGTATTACCAAAACAGATTTTAAACAATCTAGAAAACATATTAGGAGGTGATATGAGTAAAATTCCAGAAGAAATAAAAGAAAAATACATATCAAAGTTACGAGTAATACCATTTTCGTCATTAGGAAAACAAAATGGTATGTTACTTGGGATAAAAGCAGAACAAATAAATATAGAATATGAAGAAAACACATCAAAAAAAGAAAATATTATAGTTGGTATATATGATAAATCACTAACAAAAAGAGGAGAATATAGAGCACTAATAGGAGCAAACTTACTATAAAATATTCAAAGACATAGAAAGGATGATTTATAATGAACATAATAGACATAATGAAAAACAGTATAAATGTAATTTGTGCTAAATACTTTAACAAAGAAGAAATAGAATATTTACCAATATTCTATATAGCAGGTAGCCAAACACTTCCGCCACCACTATCACCGGAAGAAGAAGAAAAATACATAAAGCAATTATCTAATAAAGACAATATAGAAGCAAGGCAAATATTAGTAGAAAGAAACTTAAGATTAGTTGTATACATAGCCAAAAAATTTGAAAATACAGGAATAGGAATGGAAGATTTAATATCAATAGGAACAATAGGGTTAATGAAAAGTGTAAACACATTTAATAGTGAAAAAAAGATAAAACTTGCAACATATGCATCAAGATGTATAGAAAACGAAATATTAATGTTTTTAAGAAGAAACAATAAAACAAAAGGCGAAGTTTCAATAGACGAACCGCTAAACAAAGACAGTGATGGCAATGAGCTACTACTATCAGATATATTAGGAACAGACCCAGACATAACATCAAGAAAGCTAGAAGACGATGTAGACAAAACACTATTAAAAGCATCTATAGAAAAATTAAGCGAAAGAGAAAAAAACATAATGGAAATGAGGTTTGGATTTATAAGTGGAAACGAAAAAACGCAAAAAGAAGTAGCAGATGAACTGCGGAATTTCGCAAAGTTATATATCTAGACTAGAAAAGAAAATAATAAACAAAATGAAAAAAGACATCATGAGCAAAACAGGATAAAAGTATCAATTTTTATACAACTTATCAAGTAATACTTTCTAATTAGTATAAAAAAGCCCAATTTGGAAATAATGTAAATAATATTATTTTCAAAGGGAGGCTATTAATGGTAAATAAAGTAGAAATATGTGGAGTAAATACTTCAAAATTACCATTACTTACCAAACAAGAAAAAGAAGAACTATTTATAGAAATAAAAAAAGGAGACAAAGAAGCAAGAGAAAAATTTATAAAAGGAAATTTAAGACTAGTACTAAGTGTAATACAAAGATTTTATGGAAGAGGCGAAAATGCAGACGACCTATTTCAAGTTGGTTGTATAGGTCTAATAAAAGCAATAGACAATTTTGACTTAAGCCAAAATGTACAATTTAGTACCTATGCAGTACCAATGATAATAGGAGAAGTACGAAGGTATTTAAGAGACAATAATAGTATACGTGTAAGTAGATCGGTAAGAGACTTAGCATACAAAGCAATGCAATATAAAGAAAAATACACAAAAGAACATGGAAAAGAGCCAACAATAGAACAAATATCAAAAGAATTAAAAGTATCAAGAGAAGAAATAGCATTTAGTTTTGATGCAATACAAGACCCAATATCATTGCAAGAGCCGGTATATAACGACGGAAGTGAAAGCATATATGTTGTAGACCAAGTAAAAGACACAAAAAACACAGACGAATCATGGGTAGAAAATATGACTATAAAACAAACAATGAAAAAACTAAACAATAAAGAAAAAATGATTATAACAAAAAGGTTCTTCGAAGGCAGAACACAAATGGAAGTAGCAGAAGAAATAGGAATATCACAAGCGCAAGTATCAAGACTAGAAAAAAGTGCAATAGAACACATAAAGCGCTTATACAAATAAATTCATATTCTATATAGAATATGAATTTATTTGTAGTAATTTTAAAATAGCAAGCATATATTATTAGAAAGAAAAAGTATGTTGGAGGCAGATATGGGGGATAAGGGATTAGATTTTAAACACAAAGAAGTAGTAAATATAAATGATGGGAAACGTTTAGGTTATGTTCAAGATGTATGTGCAGACTTAGAAAGTGGAGTAATTACATCTATAATAGTACCAGGAGGAAATAACAAATTATTAAATATATTTTCAAGCAATAATGACATCGTAATTCCGTGGAAAAACATCAAATGTATTCGGTGATGACCTGATATTAGTTGAAATATAAAGCATTAACAAAAATTTTGACCAATTGAAAAGTTAAATGCAATTTTGAAAAAGTAAATGCAATTTACAGATAGCAAAAATTTTTGAAAAAAATTTAAAAAATCTGTTGACAGAATACTACATAATATGTTATTATAATGAATGTACATAGTATAAATAAAAACACTAAAGAAATTATAAGAATTAGTAATAAAAATTGAACCAAAAAATAAACAAAACAGTAATTACTAATTTTTTATTTTTTGCTTAAAAAAAATCAAAAAAAGTGTTGACAAAGAGAAAAAAACATAGTATACTATGTAAGCGTTCTGTGAGAAAGAAGCAGAAAGTACATTGAAAAGT
>CALXAW010000012.1 GCA_944386375.1 uncultured Clostridia bacterium | reverse complement strand
TATACAATATTTTTATTGTTTATTATTTCATTTAAAGTATTCTTTACTTCACTGATTTCTATTTTGTATTTATCATTTAATACATATTTGTTTTGCATATTTTCAAATTCCTTTAATAATTCCTCATTAAAGTCTTGGTTCAAATATGTAAAATCTTTTATTTTTATATTAGCATCAATTCCACCTTTTCTAATGCTTTCTTCTTGTCTTTTATATGAAATTAACTGTTTTAATTCTTCTTTATTTTGTAACAATTCTTTGATTTCTTTTGTTTTTGCTAGTATTGTAATATCATATAAATGCTTTGATGTATCTTTATACATATTTCTAATATAATAAAACTCTGCTGCAAAAACTTTATCTATAAACATTCTTTCTAGCTTAATAATGTTTATATCAAAATTTGATATTCCAAATTGCTCTTTTAATATTTTTCTTTCATTTTCATTGGCTAGTTTATATATAAGTGGCTCAATATTATATCTTTTATATGGCTCACTAACAGTAAAAGATGTTGCTTCTACTTGTATAATTCCTGCTCTATGTAGTGGATCTTTGCTAGTATCATAAATAGAATTGTATCTGTATATTCCTGTAACACTGCCTTTATTATCAATACACTCTTCTTTTGATAATTTTAGTCCTTCAATTTTATAACCTAGAGCTGACTCTTTTAGTCTATTTTTATTTTTGGTATTTGATTGTTCAGGAAGAACTTTTACTGTTAAGTCTATATCTTCTGAAAATCTATTCATTGTATCTAATATTTTATAAACTGCTGTTCCACCTTTAAAGTATGCCTGCAACTCATCTTGATTTTTTGATAATTCTTTCAATATTGTACATACATAATAATCTTTTTCAATAATATCAGAATCAATACCAGTTCTTGTATTTAAGTTATCTATAAACTCTCTAAATAGTTCTTTGTTTAAATGTAAATTCATTTTCATCTCCTATCTTGCTAGGACAAGTATTTTGTTTATGACTGTTCTACTTTTTGTATCCATAGCATATTTAATTATCTTTTCAAAATCTAAATCATTCTCTTCAATGAAATTATAAATTATTTCATCTGGATTATCTACTTCAATTCCTATATTGTCTTTATTCTCTATTAAGTCAAATAACTGCAAATACTTATAATTCTCATTGTTTATCTCTATTTTTGGTTTTCTAATTATAACATTTAAGTTCTTGTTTTCATATTTATTAAAGTTCTTACATTCATTTGTTGCAATGTCTATAATGTTTGGAACTTGTGTAGTTAAATGTGCCTCATTAAAAAGCTTTGCTCCAGTGACATATCCTTTAATATTTCCATCTTTGTCCATTATATATTTATATTGAATGATTTTTCTATTTCCTAACAACATCTTTCCAAATATGTTTTCATTAGGAATATAATAAATTCCTTTATATGCTGTTTCTATTATGCCTTCTTTATTCATTCTATTTAAAATTGCTTTAACATTATTGAAAACTTTTTCTTTGTCTTTTTCATTATAGAATTTAATAATGTATTCTTTGATTTCTTCAATAAAAATTGGTATTCCTTTTTCATTCTTATTTATATATTCTAACACCATATTATAGCAATTCATTTTTCTCACCTCTTTATTACTATTTTATGATTATTTTTATATTTTATTCATATTCTAGTAATATTTTAGCATTTTTTTATCCATTTGTCAAATGTTATCAAAATTTTATAAATTTATTCAATATGTATTCTTCTATATCAATATACATTTTTTAAGTATTTTGATATACAAATTTTAAGAGTATCAATATTTTTCAAAAACTGGCATTAACAACAACACACATGTGTATATTGTCCTCCATTTTCTCTAACTCCTGGCAAATATGCTTTTATATATCCTGGTTCCATTTTTGTTTTATTAAATGGTGGGTCTAGTAATTTTATTATTCCATTTTCTTTATCTACAAGATGATTTTCTAAGCTTTCCATTGATATATATTTTTTATCATTATCAGCTGCTCCTGATATTACTCCCCAACTTTGTGATATGCTATCTATTCTACATTCTTCATTTTCTATACTTCCTATTGGTTCTCCTTCATCTGTAAATGCTCTTTTAAACCATCTTCCATCCCAGCCTGGTCCGTTTAGTGCTTTTTTTAGTTCTTCTTTTATTTTTATATATTTTTCTACTTTGTCTATATCTCCATGTTTTTGGCATATTGGTATGAATCGTGTTAGGACTTCATATATGAAGAAACCTAACCATACGCTTTCACCTTTTTTTTTGTTTCCTACTGTGTTTAATCCATCATTCCAGTCTCCTGAGCCTATTTTGGGAAGTCCATTTTCTCCAAAGTTTAATGATTTTTCTATTGCTTTTATGCAATGTTCATAAATTGTGCCTTTTGTTTGTGATGTTGGATAGTAGTCATATCTTTCATCAATGTTTTCTTCTAATGGAGCTCCATCTAAATATGTGGTTTCTATATTTAAAATGTCATTGTCTCCTGTGTATTCAACATATTCGGCTACAACATAGCAAAGCCATAATAAGTCGTCTGAGAACCTTGTTCTTATTCCTTTCCCTGTTTCTTCGTGCCACCAGTGCTCAACATCTCCTTCTATAAATTGATGGCTTGCTTGCATTATTATTTGTTTTTTCATTAGTTCTGAATCTATATATTTTACTCCTAGTGTGTCTTGAAGTTGATCTCTAAATCCTATTGCACCACCTGATTGGTAATAACCTGTTCTTGCCCATAGTCTTGATACTATTGTTTGATAGATTGACCAACCATTTAACATTATATTCATAGATTCTAATGGGGTTTTTACTTGAATTCTTGTTAATAGTTCATACCAAAATCTTTTTACATCGTTTAGTTCTTCTTTGCTGTTTTGTATTTTAGAATATTTGTATGCCATATCTTTTGCATTTAATAAATTGTCTTCTTCTCCTAAGAATAACACTATTTCTTTATTTTCATATGCTTCTAGCTCGATTTCTATTTCTAGTGCAATACATGAATTTTCTCCTAGCCCACTTTGCATGCTTAATGATACACTATTTATAGCTTTTGGTCTATCTATGCTCTGGTTTCCTATAAATTCATTTTTGCTGCCTGTATATGATTTTATCTTTTCGTTACTTCCACAAAATACTATGCTGCCCTTAAAGTTGTCTGTGTATAGGTTTTGTGCTGTTACAACATTGTTTTCCATTTGTACATTTATATATCCATTACTTTGTATTTCATCTTCTCCTAATACTGGTTTTATATAGTATAGTATTTTTAAATTTTTTCTTTTTCCGGAAGTATTTTTTAATTTTAACATGTTGATTTTTATTTTGTTTTCTTTTGCTACAAATGTTTCTAATTCTTGTATGATTTCATTTTTTATAGTTTTTAATGTTACATATCCAAATCCGTATTTTATATAATACTCCTGTGGTTCATTACTTATGTTTTCACATAGGCTCCAAACCTTGCCTGTTTCTTTATCTTTTAGATATATTATTTCAGAAGGTATATCTATATTGCTACTGTTATTCCATGCAGATATTCTATTTAATCTACTATTCTTGCTCCATGTAAATCCTCCTAGATTTTGTGTTATTACTGTTCCAAATTTTGGGTTTGCAAGGATATTACTCCAAGCTGTTGGCAATTTGTTATTTTTGCTTAGTTTTATTTTATATTCTAAACCATCTTCTGTAAATCCTCCATAATCATTATAATATTTTAAATTATTATAATCTTCTGGCAGACTTTCCATTTGTGTATCCAACACAGGTATTTGTTTGTTTTCTTCCCCAATATTTTTGATTTTTTCTTGATATTCATCTTCTAATTCTTTCATTTGTGTTTCAACATTTCCAAGAGCACTATTAAGTTCTAAATTACTTCTAAATTCTAGTAAATCGATATCTTCTTTGGTGATTTCTTTTTCGTTTATTACAAAAATTCCTCCAAATGCATTTTTTAAGAATGCTAGCTGCCTATTTTGTATTTCCGCTTCTATTTCAAATTTTATAAAGTGTTCATAACTGTTTTTCTCTTCATTTAATATTACTAGGTCTATTTTTAAGTTTTTGCTTCTGAAATACTCAAATGCTTTTAAAGCATCTCTTATTACATACATATCATTTACATCTTTTATTCTTATTAGAAGTATTGGTAAGTCTCCTGATATTCCAAATTTCCATAACTGACTTTGTGAATATATTCTGTGTGGCAGATGTTCTAAAATTTGTTTTTTCATAGGGTTTTGGAATATTAGGTAACTCAGCATTTTTTGATATTTTTCTATATCTTTTCCTTTTAAGCCTAGGTAGATTGTTTCTGCTTCTGTTTTTGCTCTTGATAGTTCAAATATTTTTGATATTGCATTTATACTTGCATAGCCTTGTAATATTTTCTTTACTTCTTCTTCTTCATATGCTAGTGTTACAATTAAATCTAATATTACACTTTCTCCTGGCATTATTTTTACTGTTTTTTTGATTGCTAAAACTGGATCTGTAGATAGTCCTAAGTTTTTTGAAAAAGGTTTTGAATCTTTTATTGCTTCTGGAATTTTAAAATTTCCTTTTCCCATGAATTTTTCTTTATCAATTTCATATTCTACATCTCCAATAGTTTCACTTTCTGTATATAGATTTACTCCTACATAAACATCTTTTTGTTTTTGCTCTCTTTTCTTTCTTTTTATTATAATACTTCCATTTCCTAAATCTTTGAATATTAGGAATAAATTATTGAATGCTGTGTGGGCATAATCTTGTTTATCTGTAGAAAGTACTGGTTCGAAGTAAGTTGTTACTTCTAATGTTTCTGTATTATTGCCATTGTTTTTTAGTTCTAGCCTTCTTATTTCTGCATTATCTTCTGGTGCTACTGTTATTTTTGTTTTTGTTTCTATACTACCTTCTGTTCTAACATATTTTATAACATCTGGAGCAAATATTACTTTCCCTTTTTTCTCTGGTGTATTTGCCCATACTTGTTTTGTTGTTAAATTTTTTATATAGAAGAAAATTCCTTGGTTGTAGTCTGCTGTTTCTTTATATCTATTGATTAGTAAATTATCTACTTTACTATATCCTTGTCCTTTTAAATTAGATACTATCGTGTATTTACCATTTGAAATTACATTTGAAGCATTCAAGTTTTGGTTTAATTTTGTATATACTCTTTCAGTATATTTTTCATAATCTTGTATTTTTAGTTTTTGTACTTTTTCCTTTTTCTCTTTTGTTATAATTGCTTTATCTGGCATTCTCTCTTGCAAAAGAATATCTATTGCTTCTATTTCTGGGTTATTACTAAATCTATCTACTAATATATCTTTATTTACCAAGTTATTAATTGATAGTAATATTAATCCTTGATGGTGAGCCATATATGTTTTTACAACTTCATACATTTCCCCATATTTTAATCTAGACATTGTATAGTCTATTGATTCATAGAATCCATATTCTCCATACATTTCTTGTTTTTCTAATGTTTTTAGGTTTTCAATTGCTCCTTTTGCATCATATATCATACTTAAGAATATTGCATATGATGCTACAACCATGTCTTCTTCTAGTCCTCGTTTTAGGCCTAGCCATGGTATTCCAAATGCTTTATATTGGTAATTATTATTTAGATCTCTTAAGTTAAATGCCGCTTCTGAAATTCCCCATGGTATTCCTAGTTGTTTTGTATATTCTTTTTGACTCATTAGCATAAATCTGCATGACTCATCTAATAAACTTCCTTTATATCTTCTTATATTTACATTTGGCATTAGATATTCAAATGCTGTTCCTGACCATGAGATTAGTCCTTTATATTTATTAAGGTTAGTTAATGTTCTACTAAGACTAGTCCAATGTTTTACTTCTACATCTCTTTTGGCTATTGCTACTAAACTTGCTTGTCTTGCTTCTGAAGCTAGTAAGTCGTAATATGAGTCTGTTAGTTTGTTTTCTTCTACATTAAATCCTATTGAAAATAATCTTTTTTTATAATCATATAATATTGAAAAATCTGTATCATTAATAAGTTTATCTATAACATTTAATATCCATGTTTTTTTCTCTTCATTTTTTACTTTTTCTATGATGAATTGTTTTAATGTAAATAAATATCCTACAAAATTTCCACTATCTACTGTTGAAATATATCTTGGTATTAATGGTTCTAGATTTTTTGTATTATACCAGTTATAAAGATGTCCATTCCATTTTTGCAGTTTTTCTATTGTTTGTAACATTTTTTCTATTAAGTTTATACAATTATCTAAGTTTATAAAGCCTAAGTCGTAGCTTGATGTTACTGCTAGTAATCCTAACCCTATATTTGTTGGTGATGTTCTATGTGCTATTTTTTCTTTTCTATCTTCTTGATAATTATCTGGTGGTAAAAAGTTATTTGTTTCATTTATATTTTTTTCAAAGAAGTTCCATGTTCTTTTAGCAATTTCTATTACATATTCTACATCTTGTTTTGTTATTGTTTCTACCTGCTTTTTATCTATTTCTTCTTGGCTTATATACCATGCAATTATTGGAGCAATTAAGAATAAAACTCCAAATATTAAAAATGGTATTTTTAAATATATTATTCCTAGAATAATGGCTATAGTTCCAGCAATTACATTTGCTATCATGTTTCTATAATATGAATTTAGTGTGTTTTTGCTTTGCCTTTCCGCTTCTTCTGAGGTCATCCATTCTAGTAAATTTTCTTTTGATACATTAAGTCTATATATGGTTTTTGTTATTGCATTTATCATAGAGTATGCTTTGTTTGGTAAAAAGATTATTTCTAAAAATCCTCTTATTATACTTGCTTTTATACCACTTATTGATTTTATGAGGTTTTTATGTGCAGATATTAGCTCTGAATTTATATTTTTCTTAAAAATTATATAGTTTAATATATCTAATATTGTTGGTATTATTAATGATATTACTGAAAGTAAAGTAATTAATATACTTGGTATATTTAATAATTCTAAAGTTGCAGATATGATGAGCAAAATAGCAACTACTACTGGTAACAAACTTCTCCTTAAATTATCTAATATTTTAAATTTTGATATTGTATTTAATGGATTTATCTTTTTGCTTCCATTTTTTATTGTGATTATGTTTTTTATCCAACCTGTTATTTGCCAATCTCCTCTAGTCCATCTATGTTGTCTTGCTACATAGCTACTATATTTGAAGGGGAAACCATCGAGTAACAATACATCTGTTGCAAGACCACATCTTAAATAACTTCCTTCTAATAGGTCATGGCTTAATACTTTGTTTTCTGGTATTTCATCATGTAGTATTTTATAGAATAGTTCTAAATCATATATTCCTTTTCCTGTAAAAATTCCTTCATCAAAATTATCCTGATATATATCTGAAACTGCATTAGTATATGAGTCTGTTCCACCCATACCAGAATATACTTTTGTAAATAAGCTTTTTCTACTTGATATTAAATCTACACCTACTCTAGGTTGTATAAGTGCATGACCATCTATTACTATATTTTTGTTTTTATCGACTATTGGTTTATTTAAAATATGTGCCATGGCTCCTATAAGTTCTTTTGCTGTTCCTAAGACTAGGTTTGTATCTGAGTCTAATGTTATTACATATTTTATATTTAGTTTTTGTTTTATTGTATTTATTCTAAATTTATTTTCTCCGGTTAGTAAATACTCATTTAGCTGACATAGCATTCCTCTTTTTCTTTCCCAGCCTAAATAGCATTTTTCGCTACAGTTCCAAACTCTATTTCTATACAAAAAGTAAAACTTTTCTTTTCCTTCTTTTGAGTACTTTTCATTTAATCTTTTTGCTTCTTCTTGCCCTTTTTCTATAATTTCTTCATCAAATTCTTCTGTTTCATTTTTTGAAGATGTGCAATCTCCAAGTAGTGCGAAATATATGTTTTCTTCTTTATTTGCTAAATAGTACACTTCTAGTTTTTTAAATAATTCTTCTACTTTTTCTTTGTTATTTATTATTGTAGGTATAACAACCATTGTGCTGTATTCTTGTGGTATTCCTTCTGTAAATGCAAGTTTTGGTAATAACTTTGGTTTTACAACTTTTCCTAATATATAGTTTAATATTTGAATATATATTTCTGAAATTGGTATTACTGAAAGTATTGCAATAACTATTCCTGTAAGTAGGTTTATTTTATTGTATATATATATGCCAATTGAAATTGAGAATATTAGTGTGATTACATATATTGATGCAATATATAGTTTTTCTTTTTTATGTGTTTTATGTGTTTTTAAACCTAGTTCATTTTTTAATGTTTCTATACCTTTATCTATTAGATAATATCCTATATGTTTCTTTTTTTCTTGTTTTGCTTTTTGAGAAAGTTCTATTGTTTTTTTAGTTATATATATTTCGGACATTTTTGTTTTTTGCGATAGTTTTTTTATTACATTTCTATAATATTCTTTTGTTTTATAATCCATTTGGTCATAAATACTAGCTGGGTCTTGTCTTAATAATTCTTCTACACCATTTATTTCCTCAAACAGGCTTAAGAAGTTAATTCTTGATATTTCTCTTATACTTGTTATACTATTTCCTATTGAAACTTTTTGAATTGCTATATCAAAATGTTCTTTTCTTATAACTTCTGATACTGTTGTTCCTTTTTTTTCAACTTGTTCTTCTAAGATGTTTAAATATGGTATTCCATTTTTTCCATATCTTTTTAGTTTATATGACATGTATTCTATAAATGGATAACTTGAGTTTTTATATATTTTTGTACTTTCTCTTATTTTTTTAAATTTTTGTTTGCTGCTATCTTTTTTTTCTATTAATCTTTCTACTATTTCTTCTACTTTGTATTTTTGAATTTGGCTTAAATATATTTTTTCACATATTGTTCTTATATTTTCTATTATTGCTATATTTAAAAATATTGGTAAACTCCACATTTCTTCCATGCTTAGAGTTTTCTTTTTTTCATAGGCAGATAAACTTAAAATTAATGTTTCTTCATCTATTTTATTATCTGTATATGAAACAATTTCTGTTGCTAAAACATATATTCTTGCAAACCCTTTATACATGCCATTTGCAATGCTTGGAAAGTTTTTGTATTTTTTTTCAGTTAGTTCATTATTTATGTTTTTTATTGTTTCTTCTATTATATAAAAGTTATCTAAAAGCCATTCTCCTGCTGGATATATGCTGATTTTCTTTTTTATATGTTCATTTAATATTGCATATGTTTTTTGTATAAATTTAAAGTTTTCATTTAGTCTATATATTGGATATGTGCCCTTGCTACTCATTCTTGTTATTTCATAATTAGCTGCCATTTTTTCCATATATGTTTGTAATTGTTCTTTATCTAATGTAACACCTTTTATAGTTAAATATCTGTTTTTTTCTTTCAAATTCAAAACCTCTCTATTTTCTAAAAATATGCAATTTATACATATTTTTACCAATAAAGAGGTTTTTATACGTAAAGTTTTATGAATTACTACTTTAAATATAATATTGGATCTACATTTTCTTCGTCTTTTAGCATTTCAAAGTGCAAGTGTGGTTCGTCTGCTATTTCAAATGCTGCAGAATTTCCTACTGTTCCTATGCTTTGTCCTTTGCTTACTGTTTCTCCTTCTGTTACAAATTCTGTTGTAAGTAGGTTTGAGTATATTGTTTTATATCCATCTCTATGCTCTATTATAACTGTTAGTCCATATCTTGGGTCATTTTTTACTGATTTTACTGTTCCTTCTTCTGCTGCTTTTACTACTGTTGTTCGTGGTGCTTTTATATCTATTCCTTTATGCACTACCCATTCTTGCAATGTTTCAGAGAATACTAGATTTTCTATTGCAAATTCTTTTAGTATTTCTCCTTCTACTGGATATGCAAATTCTAATTCTTTTACTGGTTCTGGTTCTACAACTGGCTCTGTGTTTTCTACTTTTGTATTTTCTGATTCTACGTTTTCTGGTTCAATATTTGTTTCTACTTCTGGGGTTGTGTTTTCTATTATTTCATTTGCACTTTCTCCAATTATTTCATTTATGCTTTTACTTAATTCTGTGCTTGCTTCTTCTAAAATGCTATTATTTGGAACTATTTCATTTATTTTTTCTGCTGCTAATAAACTTTGTTTTGCTGATTCTTTAATTTTGTTGTTGTACACAATGTATACTGTCACACATGCAATAATTAAAACTAGTAACATCCCTCCATAAATAATTAAAATTTTTTTTAAACCACTATTTCTTCTCATTTTGGATTCCTCCTTCTTCTATAGTTTAATTATGTACCTGTTTTTTTTATTTTATTCAAGTATTTTCTATTTTTACATCTGTATAATAGTGATTTATTATTTGTTCTGCGGTTGCACCTGTTTTTGCCATTGCATCTGCACCTGTTTGACTTAATCCTACACCATGACCATATCCAACTACATTGAAAGTTATGTTTTCTCCAATTTCTATACTAAATTTTGCTGACCTTAATCCAAATATGGTTCTTGCTTCTACACCTGATATACTTATATTTCCAAATTGAATTGTTTTTACTCTTCCACTTTCTGTATATTCTATAATTTGTATAGGGTTTTGGCTATTAAAATCTATAACTACTTCTGGGTGTGTTTCTTGTATTTTTTGCAAAACTTCTTCTTTTGTTAGTGTGACTGATGAACTATATTGTGTATACCCTTCTTCTCCTACTGTTTCTACACTTTGCAGATATGGATAGTCTGTTCCACCCCACACATTTGCTACACTTTCAGTACTTCCTCCACTGTTTGAATGGAAAAATGCATTTATTGGTTCTCCATTATATGTAATTATCTTACCTTTTGTTGTATCTACTGCTGTTACAATTTTATCCCAGTTACTTTGTCTTTCGGCTTCGTTCCATTTTGCTAATCTATCTTCTTTTGAAATCCATGCTTGACAACAAGTAGAATCATCACAAATATCTGCATTTGCATGTTTACTTCCTTTAAACATTTTATATGCTGTATATGTTCTTGCAACTATTGCTTGTGCTTTTAATGCTTCTAATTCAAAATTTGCTGGCATTTCTGCTGATACAACTCCATATAGGTAATTATCCATTTCTAATGTTTCTACTTCTCCTGTTTCATTATGTAGCAACCTTACTGTTCCATATTTGGCATATGTATATTCTTCTTGGTTTTCTTCTTCTGTTTCTGCTTCTACTGGATTTTCTGTTGGCTTTGCTTCTTTTCCTTTTGTAAATATTATTGGAATAGTAAAGCAAATTAATACAAAACCTAAAATGTATATTATGATTTTTCGCATTTTTTCTCCTTTTCTAAGCAATTTTTTCTCTCATCTGGGTTAATATTTTCTTTTCTATTCTTGAAACTTGCACTTGTGTTATTCCTAACATTGAGGCAATTTCTGATTGTGTTTTTCCTTTAAAATACCTAAGTATTATTATCTTTTTTTCTCTATCATTTAGTTCATTTATTAGTTCTTTAATACATAGATTGTTTATTATGGTTCCTGCTTCATCTTTATTTGTACTTATTTTGGATATTTTAGTTTCTCCTCCTGCTTCATCATATATTTCTTCATCTATTGATTCCGGTCTTCTTATGGCATCTAGTGCTACTACAATTTCTTCTTTGCTTACATTTAGTTTTTTTGCAAGTTCTGTAATTTGCAGTTCTTCACCTGTTTTGTTTATGTTTTGCCTTTGTATTTCATTTATTTTACTTGCTAATTCTTTTATACTTCTACTTACCTTTATTGGTCCATCGTCTCTTAGAAATCTTTTTATCTCTCCGAATAATATATGGTACTGCATAAGTAGATATTCGTACATCGAAACTAATATCAAACCTTTTTATTGCTTTTATTAATCCTATACAACCTGTTTGGTATAAATCTTCTGTTGATTGGCCTCTTCCTGAGAATCTTTTTACAATGCTCCATACTAATCCGTGAATTTGCTTCTATGATTTTTGATAATGCTTCTTCTGAGTTGTTTTGTGCATCTAATATGTCTTTTGTATCTATTTCATACATATTTAGTTCTCATTCCTTTCTGGAAAGATATTAGTTTGAAATGTTTGAATTGTTAATAACTTTTTTCATTGTAACTTTTGTACCTACTCCTACCACCGATTCTATTTTTAATTCATCCATAAAGTTTTCCATTATTGTAAAGCCCATTCCAGACCTTTCTAGCTCAGGCTTTGTTGTGTATAATGGTTCTTTTGCTTGTTCTATGTTTTCTATACCTTTACCATTATCAGATATTTGTATTTCTATAGAATTTGAAAACAATGTACATTCTATTTTTATTATTCCTGTTTTATCTTCATATCCATGTATTATGCTATTTGTTACCGCTTCTGATACAGAGGTTTTAATATCTGATATTTCTTCTATACTTGGATCTAGTTGTGAAGCAAAACTTGCAACTGTTATTCTTGCAAATGCCTCATTGCTTGACTTACTTAAAAATTCTAATTTCATTTTATTTTCATACACATTTTCCAATTTTTGTTCCTCCTATTTCTTCAATTATTGGTATTATCTTTGTTATTCCTGCCATCTCTAATACTTTTTTTACGTTTGGGGTAACATTTACCATATCCATTGTTCCTCCAAACATTGTTATCATTTTGTATCTTCCTAAAATCATTCCAATTCCTGCACTATCCATAAAATTAACTTTGCTAAAATCAATAATTAATTTTTTGGGTATGTATTTTTGTATTTCAAAATCTGCTCTTGTCCTTATTTTTTCAGATGAGTGATGATCTATCTCTTCTGTAATTTGAAGAAGCAAAAGCTTGTCTTTTTCATTATATGTAACTTTCACAAAATCCCTCCTACATTTAATATACCTTATATATTCTAGTTTTAAAACCTTTTTCCTTCGATGAAAAATGAGAAGTTTTGCCGAAAAAAAAGGTTACCATACAGACTAAAATAAATATTAAACTCCGACGAGACCTAAGCGGACTTTATGGTACTAACTCTGAATATTAACCAAAAAAGAAGCAATGTTTAACTTTTTTATTGTAATCATTGCTCCTTTTATTTTATAAATCTAATTTTTTAAATTATTTGTAACAATTTTAATATTAATGCCATTCTTATATATTTTCCATTTTCTACTTGTTTGAAATAGCAAGCTCTTTTATCCATATCAACATCTTCTGATATTTCGTTTACTCTTGGTAATGGATGTAATATAGTTAAATCTGATTTTGCATTTTTTAGTTTTTCTTTGTTTAATATATATACATCTTTTAGCCTTTCATATTCTAACTTGTCCTCAAATCTTTCCTGTTGCACTCTTGTCATGTATAGAATATCTAATTTAGATATGTTTTCTTCTAAACTTTCTACTTCTTGATATTCTATATTTTTCTCTTTCAGAATGCTTAGTACTTCTTCTGGCATTTTTAGTTCTTTTGGTGATATAAACATATATTTTATGTTTTCATATCTTGATAATGCTGCTACTAGTGAATGTACTGTTCTTCCATATTTTAGATCTCCACACATTCCTATGCAAAAGTTTGATAATTTTCCTTTTTCTGATTTTATGGTCATTAAATCAGTTAAAGTTTGTGTTGGGTGTCTGTTTGAACCATCTCCTGCATTTATTATTGGAACTTTTGAAACATTTGCTGCTATAGTTGCTGCTCCTTCTTGTGGGTGTCTCATTGAAATTATATCTACATAACTTCCAACTGTTCTTATTGTATCTGCTATACTTTCTCCTTTTGATGTTGAACTTGAACTTGCTGACGAAAATCCAAGAACACTACCCCCTAAGCTTAGCATGGCTGATTCAAAACTTAGTCTCGTTCTGGTACTTGGTTCAAAAAATAATGTGGCTAATTGTTTTCCTTTGCACTTATCTAAATATTTTTCCTTGTTAGACTTTATATCTTCTGCAACTTCTATTAAATTATCTATTTCGCAAGTAGATAAATCAGTAATATCTATTAAATTTCTCATGTATTTTTCCTTTCTTAATTTATACTTTTACTTAATCCAACTTTCATCACTTGGATTATTTCTAAATGCGATTAATCTTTCAATATCTTCTTTTTTTATGTATCCCTCATCTGCTGCAACCTCTACAAGTGTATCAAAATTTGATAAACTTACATTTTTTATATTAGCTTCATTTAACCTATCTAATCCTTTTTTCATTCCGTATGTAAATATACTTGCAATTCCTAAAACTTCGGCTCCTGCTTCTCTTAAAACATTTACAACTTCTATTACACTACCAGCTGTAGATATTAAATCCTCTATAACAACTACTTTTTGCCCTTTTTCTAACTTTCCTTCTATCTGATTATTTCTTCCATGGTCTTTTGCTCCTGACCTTACATAACCCATTGGCATGTTTAAAATATGTCCAGTTATTGCTGCATGTGCTATCCCTGCTGTGCTAGTTCCCATTAATACTTCTGCATCTGGATAATATTCTTTAATGATTCTTGCCAATCCATTTTCAACATCATTCCTAACCTCTGGGGCAGTTAAAGTTAATCTATTATCACAATAGATAGGACTTTTTATCCCACTTGCCCATATAAATGGCTCCTCTGGTCTTAAAAACACCGCCTTAATTTTCAATAAATCTCTTGCAATCAAAATTTCTAAATCTTTCATTCTAAATATCTCCCTTCATAAAATTATTCTCTATTCATTAATTCCTAGACAAAACTCTCTTACACATCTCCTATACGCTTCTACAGGATTTTCAGCCTTTGTTATTGGTCTTCCTACAACTATATAATCTGAACCTAATTCTTTTGCTTTTGCTGGTGTTGTTACTCTTACTTGGTCACCAACTTCACCATCTGCAAATCTTACTCCTGGAGTTACTGTTATAAAGTTTTCTCCACATTTGTTTTTTACTTTTCTTGCTTCTAGTGGAGAACATACTACACCATCTAGTCCTGCAATTTTTGCATTTTCTGCATATTGCATTACAACTTCATCTAGTGGTTTGTTTATTAATAACTCATTTTGCATAACTTCTTCACTTGTTGAAGTAAGTTGTGTTACGGCTATTAGTAGTGGTCTTGTTCCATCTTGGCGTGTTAAACCTTGAAGTGCTGCCTCCATCATTTTTATACTGCCACTTGCATGAAGATTGCACATATCTACATCTAAATTTGAAAGAACCTTCATTGCTTTCATTACTGTGTTTGGTATGTCGTGTAGTTTTAAATCTAAAAATATTTTATGACCTCTTTTCTTTATTTGTCTTACTATTTCTGGACCTTCTGCATAATATAGTTCCATTCCTATTTTTAAAAATGGCTTTTCTTCTTTGAATAAATCAAGAAAATTTAAAACTTCATTTTTACTATTAAAATCACATGCGATAATAACATCTTTTCCCATAATATTCCTCCTTAAAATATTAATCTTTGCAATGTTTTATAAAATCTTATGCATCAATTGTTGAAATGCAAAGTGTAATTTCCTCTAGTATATCTAACAAGACTTTTACTGTTTCTAGTGCAGAAAACATTGCTACATTATTTTCAACAGCACATCTTCTTATTTGAAAACCATCTGTTTCTTGTGTGTGTGAACCTAATTCTTGCGTACTTATAACATAGTTTACATATCCTTTTCTTATTGATTCTAGTATTTCCTCACTCCCTTCACTTATTTTTGCTTTTATTCTTGTCCTTATGCCATTGCGTTTTAAGAATTCTGCTGTTCCTCTTGTTGCTTCTATATTAAATCCTAAATTATAGAATCTTCTAACTAATGGTAAAGCCTCTTGTTTATCTTTATCGGCTATTGTTACAAAAATTGTTCCATAGTTTGCAAGGTTCATGCCAGAAGCTTGCAATGCTTTATATAATGCTCTTGTAAGTTTACTATCATATCCTATTGCTTCACCTGTTGATTTCATCTCTGGTGAAAGGTATGCATCTAATCCATTAAGTTTAGAAAATGAAAATGTTGGAACTTTTACGTACCATCTTTCTTTTTCTTTTGGATATACTTGGTTTATACCTTGTTCTTTTAATGATTTACCTAGCATTACTAATGTTCCTATATCTGCTATTTCATATCCTGTTGACTTAGATAGAAATGGTACTGTTCGTGATGACCTTGGGTTTACTTCTATTACATATACATTTTCCTCTTTATCTACAATAAATTGTATATTATATAGCCCTTTTATTCCTATACCTAATCCTAGTTTTTTAGTATAATCTATTATTGTGTCTTTTACTTTCTGACTTACACTAAATGTTGGATATACACTTATACTATCTCCTGAATGTATTCCTGTTTTTTCTACAAGTTCCATTATGCCTGGTATAAATACGTCTTTTCCGTCACATACTGCATCTACTTCTAGTTCTTTTCCTCTTATGTATTTATCTACTAGTACTGGTTGTTTTTCATCTATTTGAGCAGCTGCTTTTAAATATTTTTCTAGTGCCTTTTTATCTCCTACTATTTGCATAGCTCTACCACCTAGTACATAACTTGGTCTTACTAATACTGGATATCCTATTTCTTCTGCTGCTTTTATTCCGTCTTTAATATTGGTTACTGCCATTCCCTTTGGTTGTGGTATTTTTAAATTTTCCATAACTTTTTCAAAACTATCTCTATTTTCTGCTTTTTCTATTGCTTCAAAATCTGTTCCTATTATTTTTACTCCTAGGTTTGCTAGTCCCTCTGCTAAATTTATTGCTGTTTGTCCTCCAAGTGATGCTATTACTCCTTCTGGTTTTTCTAAGTTTATAATGTTCATTACATCTTCGATTGTAAGTGGTTCAAAATATAATTTGTCGCTTGTTGTATAATCTGTTGATACTGTTTCTGGGTTATTATTTATTATTATTGCTTCATACCCATTTGCTTTTATTGTTTTTATTGCATGTACTGTAGAATAATCAAATTCTACACCTTGACCTATTCTAATTGGTCCTGAGCCTAAAACTATTATCTTTTTGTTATTGCTTATAATTGATTCATTTTCATCTTCATAAGTAGAATAAAAGTATGGGACATAACTTTCAAATTCACTGCTACATGTATCTATCATTTTATATACTGGGAATATGTTATTTTCTTGCCTTAATTTATATATTTCATTTTCTTCTTTGTTCCATAATTTAGCTATGTATTTATCACTAAAACCAATTCTTTTAGCTTGCTTTAATATTTCTATATCATCTTTATTATTTATTAGTTCTTGTTCAAATTTAATTATGTTTTTTATTTTATCAAGAAATAGCATGTCTATTTTTGTTTCATTATTTATAAGACCTGGGTCTGTTTTTAGCCTTAATAACTGTGCTATTGCAAATATTCTATCATCTGTTCCTAATTTTATATATTCCATTAGTTCTTCTTGAGTTTTGTTTTCAAATTTTTCCATATATAAATGGCAAACTCCAATTTCTAATGACCTTACAGCTTTTAGTAAACTTTCTTCTATTGTTCTGCCTATACTCATTATTTCTCCTGTTGCCTTCATTTGAGTACTTAATTTATTTGATGCGTCGCTAAATTTATCAAATGGAAATCTAGGCATTTTTGTAACTACATAATCTAATGCTGGTTCAAAGCTTGCTGGTGTATTTGCTATTTGTATTTCATCTAATGTCATTCCTATTGCTATTTTTGTTGAAACTCTTGCTATTGGGTATCCTGTTGCTTTTGAAGCAAGAGCAGATGAACGTGATACTCTTGGGTTTACTTCTATTATGTAATATTTAAATGAGTATGGGTCTAATGCAAATTGTACATTACAACCTCCTTCGATTTTTAGTGCTCTTATTATTTTTAAACTACTATCTCTTAATAGTTGATATTCCTTGTTTGTAAGTGTTTGGCTAGGTGCTACTACTATTGAATCTCCTGTATGTATTCCTACTGGGTCTACATTTTCCATATTACATATTGCTATTGCTGTATCGTTTTTATCTCTTATTACTTCATATTCTATTTCTTTATATCCTTTAATACTTTTTTCTACTAGTACTTGTTTTACTGGTGAAAGTTTTAATGCATTTTTCATTATTTCTATAAGTTCTTCTTCATTATTTGCAAATCCTCCTCCTGTTCCACCTAGTGTAAATGCTGGTCTTAGTACTACTGGATATCCTATTTTTTCTGCTGCATCTTTTCCTTCTTCTATTGAATGTGCTATCATAGATTCTAGTACTGGTTCTCCAATTTCTTGGCATAGTTTTTTAAACTTTTCCCTATCTTCTGCTTTTGAAATACTTTCTGCTGATGTTCCCAGCATTTCTACTTGACATTCTTGTAATACACCTTTTTCTTTAAGCTGCATTGCTATATTTAAACCTGTTTGTCCACCCATTCCCGCTATTATTGCATCTGGTCTTTCATATCTTAGTATTTTTGCTACATATTCTAGTGTTAGTGGTTCCATATATACTTTATCTGCAATTTTTACGTCTGTCATTATTGTTGCTGGGTTTGAGTTTACAAGTAAAACTTCGTATCCTTCTTCTTTTAGTGCTAAACAGCTCTGTGTTCCTGCATAGTCAAATTCTGCTGCTTGCCCGAATTACTATTGGGCCTGAGCCTATTACTAATACCTTTTTTATATCTTCTCTTTTTGGCATTTTATTTTTCTCCTTCCATTAGATTTATGAATTTATCAAACAAATATGTACTATCTTGTGGTCCTGGTGCACTTTCTGGATGATATTGAACACTAAATATTTTTTCTTTTTTGTTTTCTACTCCTTCTATTGTTTTATCTAGTAAATTGATATGTGTTACTTCTAGTTTTGTATGTTTTAATGAACTTTCATCAACAGCATATCCATGATTTTGGCTTGTTATTTCTATTTTGCCAGTTTCTAAATTTTTTACTGGATGGTTTCCACCTCTATGGCCAAATTTTAGTTTATATGTTTTTGCACCATATGCCAAACTTATTAGTTGATGACCTAAACATATTCCAAATATAGGGTACTTTCCTTTTAATTGTTTTATTAGTTCTATTGTTTCAGTTACATCTTCTGGATTACCTGGGCCATTTGAGAAAAATATTCCATCTGGTTTTAGGCTTTCTATTATTTCTGGACTCGTATTATATGGTACAACTGTTACGTTACACCCTCTTTTATTTAAACTTCTAACTATATTTAATTTTATCCCACAATCTACTGCCACTACATTATATTTTGGGTTTGCTGTTCTTGAATACCATTTCTTTTTTGAGCTAACTTTTTCTACTGCATTTGTTGGAATATTATATTCCTTTATTTTTTTAATTGCATCTTGCAAATTAGTATCTGCACTTGTTATTAATACCTTTCTACTACCAAAATCTCTTATATTTCTTGTTAATTTTCTTGTGTCTATTCCTTGTATTGCAGGAATGTTATTTTCTTCTAATATTTCGGATAATGTTTTTGTATATCTAAAATTACTTGGTTGTCCATTATATTCCCTTACTATCATTCCACCTATAGTAGGCTGTTTTGTTTCATAGTCTTCATCTGCTATTCCATAGTTTCCAATTAATGGGTATGTCATAACTACCATTTGATATGTATATGAAGGATCTGATATGATTTCTTGATATCCAACCATTGAAGTATTGAACACTAGCTCGCAAATACTTTCTACATTTGCTCCAAAACCATATCCATAATATTCTGTGCCATCTTCTAATACGATTTTTCTATCATATTTTTCTAACATTTTTTTCATTCCTTTCTTGGTTTTACTTTTATATAAGATTTTTTAATATTGTGTAATTTTTTATTATATTAGTGCAAAAAAAAGAATTAATTAATACATATTAATTAATTCTTTTTTAAAATATAAATAATAATTACAAATAAATTTTTTTAAGAAATAGAAAAATGAAACACCAATAGAAATAGCTTTTACACATATTTTTTTTCTATTATTTTTTAATAGTCTTGTTATTCCTATTTTCACTTTTGCACACTCCTTAAAAATTTCATCTTGAATAGGATAACATTTTTCGACAGTAAAGTCAAGTGTTTTGTTAAAATTTTTTTGAAGGCGTGGTTACCATATAATGTTTTTTTTCTGAATAAGGTTTGTATTTTTGGCTACTTTGTACTTTTATTTAAGTTGTATGCTGAATGGTAACGAAGGCGTCCAAAATATGGACGCCTTCTTGGAATTAATCAAATTTTGTTGATAATGTTTTTACCAACCCATACGGACTTACTCTGAAGAAGTAATCTCTTCCAAGCAATCCTACATTTTTTGTTTCAACTTCTTTTAAAATTCGGTTTGCAAAAGTATTTTTCACTTCTGCTTCTCCATGGTTTACCAAGACCAGTTTTAGGTTTCTAAACTGTTTTAGAAACTCAATCATTTCATTTGCCTTAGCATGAGCAGAGTATTCTGTAGTGTATTCTACTCTTGCT